>JBLHON010000202.1:0-6875 GCA_047621865.1 Crocinitomicaceae bacterium
AGATTTTGAATGAGATCCATGGGTCTGATCATTGCCCTGTGAGTGTTACCTTGAATTAAGATTCATCAAATAAACATATAAAAGCCCGAACTGATTTTTCAGCACGGGCTTTTCAAGTTAGATACACGATTGAATTAATTAGAGTTTCGCGTGCGAGCCATCACAGAATGGACCATTGGATGAAGCCTTACAACCACACCATGCCACTGTTTTCTTTTCATCAATAACTTCTATTGTTGGCGTTATATCTGATCCCATATGTGATCCATCACAATAAGGTTGATTCGAAGAATGACCACATGCACACCATGCATAAGTTCCTGGTTCAACTTCCATGACATAGGGCATTTTCTGAGCTACTTTCTTTTCCATGAGTTCAATTTAGTTACCAAGGTAAATAAAAAAACGTGATTCTGCAAAGAGATTGAATAAATTAAGTTCGTTCGAAAAAAAAAGGCATAAAAAAAGGTCGAATCTTGCGAAACGACCTTCCTTGAGAAAAGAATCTCAATTATTTCTTAGGAGCAGCTTTTACGCCTCCAGAACAACATCCTCCTCCAGTTTTACCTGCAGCAGTACATGCTTTCTTACCTTTTTTTCCTTTTTTCTTTTTCTTCTTTTTCTTTTTGTCGTCGTCATCGTTACTAATCTCAGTTTGAGTATCAGAAGATGTCGCTGAGAACGTTGTCGCCGAAACTGTTCCTACGAACAAGAAAAAGGATAATATAAAAAGTGCTTTTTTCATAGTCTTAAATTATTTGAATGCTCAAGTTACGGATAATTACCCTAGCTCTCCCAGTTTAGTCAACTTTCCTTTTACAACATCACCAATTTTAACATTTAGCTTTGTGCCAATGGGGAGCAGCACATCAATCCTAGATCCGAATTTAATAAACCCAAATTCTCCACCCGTAACTGCTGGCTGTTCTGGCTCAACATAATAGCAAATCCGCCTTGCTACAGCTCCAGCAATTTGACGGAAAAGAACTTCCTGTCCATTTTCGTGCTTTGTTACAAACGTTGATCGCTCATTTTCTGTGCTGCTTTTTGGATGCCATGCAACAAGGAATAACCCAGGGTGATATTTAACATATTTCACAATCCCAGAAATTGGATGATAGTTCGCATGAACATTCATAGGCGACATAAAAATCGATATCTGAATGCGTTTGTCTTTGAAATATTCTGGTTCATCAACTTCTTCAATCACAACGATTTTTCCATCAGCAGGACACATAATGTCATTTGCCTCAAACGTGCAGATTCGTTTTGGAATTCGGAAAAATTGAATGATGAGGTAGGCCATCACTAACGCGCCTAATGACAAGAGGATAAATAGCCAGAGCCATCCTGTGAACTGATACAAAAAGAAATTTCCGACTTGGATTGCTGAAAGAATCAACAAACCAATCATCATAACGAGGTAGCCTTCGCGGTGTAAAGTCATTTGATAAAATTAAGTCAAAATATGAAGTCAAAGATAGCAGTCCACATGAGAAAGAATGGAATTGTCAATAGAGTGGCATCAAATCGATCGAGAATTCCGCCATGGCCTGGAAGAATTGTTCCAGAGTCTTTAATGTTTAGACTTCTTTTGAACATTGATTCAATCAAGTCTCCAAGAATTGCCGTTGGTGCAACAATGATTGCAGCTCCAACCCAGAATTCCATGTTTTCTGTGAAATGACCAATAGTGATTCCCACGGCTACTGAGAAAAGGATCCCACCAATGGTACCTTCCCATGTTTTATTGGGAGAAATCCGTTCAATGAGTTTGGTTTTTCCAATTAATCGACCGGTTATATACGCAAAGGTATCATTTGTCCAGATGAGCAAAAACATTCCAGCCAACAGTGGAAAGCCCTTATATGATGGGAAAGAATGGCCGAGAAGGATAATTAATAGAAATGGAACGACAACATAAATAAAACCGAGGGTTGAAATCGAGATATTCAAAATAGGATGTTCTTTCTTTCTCCAGAGCTCAAATAATATTGTCAGAAAGAGTAGGACAGGGAGAGAAACAAGTACAATTATTAATCTCTCTATAGAGACTAATTCCCCAAATCCATAAATGTAAAATAGGAGAAGGATCAGGCCTATGAGTGCCGTTAAAATTCCTAAAATCAATGACAAATTTACTTTTGGATGATTCTTGAAAACTTGAATGAACTCAATCACTCCAAGCAACATAAAAATCGAGAATACAATTGTTGTTGCGATTGGCGACCAAAAAATTGCTCCAAGGATCACACCTACGAATAATATTCCCGTTATGCATCGGGTAATAAGATTATTCATGTGCTGCTAATAATTGTTCAGCTTTCTCTGCCATTTCTTTAGGAACATGCAGATATACATACCCGAAAGCTAAGTAGGAAGAATCGCGCTGGTCCAAAATACGATAGGGAATATCCGCTTCGTCAAGAATTAATTTCTTGATGTGAACAGTATATTCTTCTGGCGATTGATAGACCGCGACCCATTCAGGCTCACTCACTAGGTTTGTCTTCAGTCTTATTAACTTGTTCTGAATTCTTTTTATCAGTCCCATCACTCTCTTCTTTCGTTGGAGTTTCCTCCGTTTTCTCAGAAGTAGATTCGGTAGTCGAATCTTCAGATTTTGGAGTCTCAGGAGTTACCTCCTTTGCTTCAGTTTCTTTAGATGTTCTCTCCATTACTTCTGGCTCTGTATCCCAAGGTCGCTTACCAAAGATAGTAAGTAAATCCTCTTTGAAGATTACCTCACTTTCAAGAAGTTTATCTGCGAGTTGTTCAAGTTTAGCTTTGTTCTCGCCAAGTAATTTCAATGCTCTCTGGTATTGCTCCTCGATCATTTTACTTACTTCTTCATCGATAATCTGAGCAGTATTGTCAGAGTAAGGTTTCGTGAATCCATTATTCCCGTGTGGATCATAGAAAGAAATGTTACCAAGTCTTTCATTCAATCCATAAACAGAAACCATTGCATATGCTTGTTTTGTCACCTTCTCAAGGTCACTCAAAGCACCAGTACTAATTTTCCCGAATGTCAATTGCTCTGCAGCTCTTCCCCCTAATGCACTGCACATGTCATCAAGGATTTGCTCTGTAGTTGTAATACTTCGCTCTTCTGGTAAATACCAAGCTGCACCTAGTGATTGTCCACGAGGAACAATCGTTACCTTAACAAGTGGATGTGCATGTTCCAATAACCATGAAACAGTAGCATGACCGGCTTCATGATAAGCAATTGCTTTCTTCTCACCTGGCGTGATAATCTTGTTCTTTTTCTCAAGACCTCCAATAATTCGATCTACTGCATCAAGGAAATCTTGTTTCTCAACAACTTTCTTGTCATGACGTGCCGCGATTAAAGCTGCTTCATTACATAAGTTCGCAATATCTGCACCAGAGAATCCAGGAGTTTGTCTCGCTAAAAACTCGATATCTATATTTGGCTCAAGTGTTAAAGGCTTCAAGTGAACTTGAAAGATTTCATGGCGTTCATTCAAATCAGGCATGTCAACATAAATCTGCCGATCAAAACGTCCAGCTCTCATCAAGGCACCATCCAAAACATCTGCTCTGTTTGTCGCCGCTAGAATAATCACCCCTGAATTGGTTCCAAAACCATCCATCTCTGTTAAGAGTTGGTTCAGTGTGTTTTCGCGCTCGTCATTTGATCCAAAGCTATTGTTCTTTCCACGTGCACGTCCAATGGCATCAATCTCATCAATGAAAATGATTGCAGGTGCTTTCTCTTTTGCTTGTTTGAAGAGGTCACGCACACGAGATGCACCAACTCCAACAAACATTTCAACGAAATCTGAACCTGAGAGCGAGAAGAAAGGAACTTTCGCTTCACCTGCTACTGCTTTCGCTAAAAGCGTTTTTCCAGTTCCAGGAGGTCCTACTAATAAGGCTCCTTTTGGAATCTTCGCTCCAAGTTGCGTGTATTTTAATGGCGTTTTCAAGAATTCTACAATCTCCTGAATTTCCTCTTTCGCTTCTTTCAGACCAGCAACATCGTCAAATGTTACGTCAGTTGACTTTCCTTTCTCATAGACTTTAGCGCGTGATTTCCCAATATTGAAAATCTGTCCAGCACCACCGCCGCCGCCACCGCCGCCGCTCATTCTTCGCATAACGAAAATCCAGATGGCGATAAGAATTAAAATAGGAAGCATGAATCCAAGAATGTTACTCAGATAATTTACTTCATCGTCGTAACCATAGGTAATCTCTCTCGCGTTCTCATTTTTTTCTTTGCGCTTTGCATTCACTCCTTCTAATTCACCTTCAAAGTGACCAACGTCTCCTATTCTAAAGGAGAAAGTAGGATTAGTTGATTGAATGCTTCGTCCTTCAGATAAAGTAGTAGACATCTTATTGAAGTCTGAACCTTTCGCCTGTTCCACATATTTTTTACCATCAGCAGTCAATTTAAAATCGACCCGAGAGCGATTGATGATCATCACATTGGTAACGTGGTTTTCCTCGGCTAATTCGAAGAAGGTTCCTTTTTGCTCTATTTCACCAGTTGATCCTGAGGAGAAATAAAAATTAGCACCTATTAATGCTATCCCAATGATGGCATAGATCCAATAGACTGAGAAAGGACTTTTCTTTTTGTTGTTATTAGAATTATTTTCTGACATGTAAATCGTTTAATTCAAGTTTGGTATATCCACGCGATTTGCATCTGCCCAAAGATCTTCTAGGTCATAGAATGTTCGCGTTTCTTTGTAGAACACATGCGCTACTACGCTCACATAATCTAACAGAATCCATTCGCTTTGATTTTTCCCTTCAATTTTCCAAGGTTTTTCCGACAATACTTTACGGGTGTGTCTTGCAATTGAGGAGCTAATTCCATCGACTTGTGTAGAAGAATCACCATGACAAATCACGAAAAAATCGCAGACTGTGTTGGCAATTTCCCGTAGGTCGAGAACAACAATATCATTCGCTTTATTTTCTTTCATTCCCTCGACAATTGTGTCGCATAAAACTTGGGAATCATCGCTGTTTAGTTGCTTGCTCATTAACTTGTTTATATCCGTGCAAATCTAAGCTTAAAAATGAATAAAACCGTACATTTGAAACTACAACTGTTAAAAACAACAGCATGAGGATCGGGTGTAATTTGATTCATTTGGAATCTGTAGATTCAACGAACAATTATGTTGCCAATCTGGTAAAACAGGGCAATTTGACTTCAGGAACGGTAATATTGGCAGACGAACAATTGTCAGGAAGAGGTCAAAGAAGTGCTGAATGGCTTTCTAACGCTGGGGAAAACCTCACTTTTACCATTTATTTGGATGACGTCAATCTGTCAGTGGATCGGCAGTTCATGATTACACAATTAATTGCAGTTGGTTTACATCGATTTTTAACGAAAATGGGAATTGATTCCACTATCAAATGGCCCAATGATACATACGTTAATAATTGTAAAATTTCTGGAATGCTCATCGAGAATCAATTGAGCCATGGAAAAATTCACAGTACAATAATTGGCATTGGTCTCAATGTAAATCAAGTTGATTTTGGAGGAATGGACGCCACGAGCATGACAACGATTACTGGACAACCTTATTTACTGATGGAAGCATACTTTTCACTTATTCATACACTCAACGAAACGTGGGAAGAACTGATTGACGATGCCAGACAATTAACCATAGAATACCTTGGCGGAATGTATCAATTGAATGAGGAGAAATCTTATGCAGATGTGAACGGTAACTTTAATGGAATCATTTGTGGAATATCGTCAACGGGAAAATTACAGATTCAACGGGAAGATCAACTAGTTGAATACTCCCTAAAAGAAATTCAGTTCCTTTAACCTTAAGAGAAATGCTCTTTTAGTTTATTGGACATGTAGTTGAAGAGGTTTGTTAATGGCTTTTCCACCATCATCTTAAGGAACATATTCACCTCCCCATCAAAATGGATGTGGCCTTCTGTACCATCACCACTAGGGGATGTTTGGATCGTTAAGCGAAATGGGAATGGTGACTTAGCTCCAGATTTCATGAAAATTTTATCGATTCCTTCTTCGCCATCATGAATCAAAGAAATAACTACTCCTCCTTGTACTTTAAATGAACATGAATCTGTTGTAGCTTTATAATCTGAGACATTATCTTTTGGTAAAAGATGAATAAGATTGTTCGCATCTTTCAAGAAATCATAAATCTCTTGTTGATTTGTTGGGACAATTACTCTATTACTGTCAATTTCCATAGCTTCTTATTTTTTCCAGTTCTGAGGATCTACTTTCCACTCGCGCAATGAAGCCTGGTCGTCATCTGAAATTAAATTTGAGTCACCTGCATGTTGCAACAACACATCATAATTGGTCAATGTAACATACGGGCATGCTGCATTTTCGAAGTTGCGTTCTGCAACATTGAATCCATACGTGAAAATGGCAACAAGCCCTTTCACATCAAGTTTAGCTTTACGAAGCGCATCTACAGCTTTCAGACTACTTCCGCCTGTGGAGATTAAATCTTCCACGAGAACTACTTTTTGTCCTTCCTCAAAGAATCCTTCTACTTGGTTGCCCATTCCATGTTCTTTCGCCTCGCTACGAACATAAATAAAAGGGATGCCTAATTCTTGAGCTACAAGTGCTCCTTGAGCAATCCCTCCAGTTGCTACACCCGCAATTACGTCTGGCTTTCCAAATGCTTCAAGGATCGTTTCAGCATAAGCTTGACGAATAAACGTTCGAATGTTTGGATACGAAAGCGTAATACGATTATCGCAGTAAATTGGCGATATAATACCAGAAGCCCAAGAAAAAGGTTCGTTGGGTTGTAATTTGATTGCATTCACTTGTAACAAAAATTCTGCTACTTTTAAGGCCTTATCCTCGT
>JBLHON010000203.1:0-6865 GCA_047621865.1 Crocinitomicaceae bacterium
GATGATGCTTACTTGGATCTCAGCATGACGATGCAATTCTGTATAGAACTTCTCTCCCTCATCTTCCTGATAAATGAGGGCATTATTCTCGGGTTTTGGAATCTGAAACGGAAGAACCTTTATCACTTTACTATGCTAAATACACTCAAATATACCTTAAAAATAGATATTGATGGTAATATAGTATTTATATTGGATAAAATGCACCTCATTCATGTGTGAGAAGAGCACTAAATTTGTCTAGACATTTAAGACAATAGCTATGAAGTGGAAAGGAGTAATGCCCGCGGTAACAACAAAGTTCACACCTGATGATCAACTCGATTTGGTCATGTTTGAGACGAATATTCAAGCGCAACTTGATGCTGGTGTGACTGGGATTATCCTAGGAGGAACATTGGGTGAGGCAAGTACGCTCTCAGAAAATGAAAAACGGACGCTTGTAAAAAACGCTGTTCGAATTGTCAATGGAAAGGTACCAGTGATCATCAATATTGCTGAACAGACAACAAAAGATGCCATTGAGAAGGCGCGCTTTGCCAAAGAAGATGGAGCAAGTGGGTTAATGATGCTTCCTCCAATGCGCTACAAAGCAGACGATCGTGAAACAGTAACTTATTACAAGGCTGTAGCACAGAGCACTGATTTACCCATCATGGTTTACAACAATCCTGTGGATTATGGCATTGAAGTAACCTTAGACATGTTTGCGGAATTGGCTGAATGCGAAAACATTCAAGCTGTCAAAGAATCTACGCGCGATCTTTCGAATATTACGAGAATGAAGAATCGTTTTGGAGATAGATTCAAAATTTTATCTGGTGTGGACACCTTGGCACTAGAGAGTTTGGCTATGGGTGCAGATGGCTGGGTTGCTGGTTTGGTTTGCGCATTTCCGAAGGAAACAGTCGCGATTTATACATTGGAAACAACAGGAAGACGACAAGAAGCATTGGAGATCTATAGATGGTTTCTGCCCTTGTTGGAGTTAGATATTTCAACTAAATTGGTGCAGAATATTAAATTGGCTGAAGTAGCGACGGGAATTGGTACCGAGCAAGTCAGAGCACCACGCTTGTCATTAATTGGGGAGGAAAGAGCTGGAGTTTTGGCAATAATAGAGGAGGGATTAAGAACGCGACCAGTTCTTCCAGAGTACGAAATGATCGAACAAATTTAAACTATGATAACAGGAAAGAATTACGTTGGAAATGACCTTCAGACGAATGGTACAGTGACGTTCACGACTTTTTCGCCCAAGCTTAATTTGCCAAATAGTGAATTGCATTTCGAGGCTTCAGATAGCGAGATTAATAGTGCAGTAGAACTAGCACATACCGCTTTTCAAACATATCGCGGATTCTCAGGAAAACGCAAAGCGGAATTTTTAAACGCAATCGCAGATGAAATCTTGGACCTTGGTGATGAGTTGGTGGAGGTTTATATGAAGGAATCAGGTTTGCCTGAAGGCCGCGCAAAAGGGGAGAGAGGAAGAACCATTGGACAGTTGCGCACTTTTGCTGAATTGGTTGCAGAAGGTTCTTGGGTGGATGCACGAATTGACACTGCTATTCCTGATCGCGCTCCAATTCCTAAAACTGATCTTCGAAAAATGAATTCTGCTCTAGGTCCTATAGTGGTTTTTGGAGCGAGTAATTTCCCATTGGCATATTCAACGGCAGGTGGGGATACAGCAAGTGCACTTGCGGCTGGTTGTCCGGTAATCGTTAAAGCACACCCAATGCATGCTGGAACATCTGAATTGGTGGCCTCGGCAATTATCAAGGCTGCCCTCAAAACAAAGATGCCAAATGGTATTTTCTCAAACTTAAATAGTAAAGGAATCGAAGTTGGGGTTAAGTTGGTTGAGCATCCAAAGGTAAAGGGTGTTGGGTTTACAGGAAGCATTCGTGGAGGTCGCGCCTTATATGATCTTGCTGCAAAAAGAGCTGAACCAATTCCAGTTTTTGCTGAAATGGGCAGTATCAACCCAGTGGTTATTATGCCTGAATACTTGAATGAAAATAACGAGCAGGTCGCGAAGACGTATGCTGGCTCAATCACTCTTGGAACGGGTCAATTTTGTACAAACCCTGGATTAATTCTTGGAATCAAAGGAACAGATCTCGATCAATTTATTCAAACATTGGGCGAACAAATTCAAACGATTGATCCAATGTGCATGCTGCATCCTGCTATTTCTGAGAATTTCGCGAATAGCAAAGAACGCATGTTGGCACAAGATGGACTAAAGGTGGTCAGCTCTTATTCAAATCAGGTTGAACCTAATTATGCTGGACAAATGATCGCCAGAGTGGATGGCGCTACTTTCAAAGCAAATAAAAATATGCATCAAGAAGTTTTTGGACCTTATTCAATGGTGGTTGAATGCGAAAATTCGGATGAGTTAACAGCCGTGATTGATAATTTGGAAGGACAATTGACGGGAACAATCATGGCAACAGCTGCCGAACTTGGTGACCATCCAGAACTTACAAATTCATTAAGCAATCGTGTAGGAAGGATCATACACAATGGCGTTCCAACAGGAGTAGAGGTTTGTCCATCCATGTTGCATGGTGGACCATATCCTGCGTCAACAGATTCTCGATTTACAGCTGTAGGGACAGACTCGATTAAACGTTGGGTTAGACCAATTTCTTACCAAAGCTGGCCGAATGAATTATTGCCAAAGGAATTGCAGAACCACAACCCTCTGAAGATTTCTCGCAAGCTCAATAATGTAGATTCACGAGACGCAATTGTCGAATAAATGGGAAGATCTACATTCGATTGCATTGATGCACATACATGCGGAAATCCAGTTCGACTGGTGGCAAATGGTTGCCCAGAGTTGAAGGGAAATTCGATGAGTGAAAAACGTCAACACTTCTTAAAAGAATACGATTGGATCAGGAAAGGGCTGATGTTTGAACCTAGAGGTCACGATATGATGTCTGGAAGTATGCTCTACAAACCAAGCGACCCTCAGAATGATATGGGTGTGCTATTCATTGAAACGAGTGGTTGTCTTCCAATGTGCGGGCATGGAACCATTGGAACTGTCACTATTGCTTTGGAACAAGGATTAGTCGCTCCTAAGATTCCAGGGAAATTGCGTTTGGAAACTCCTGCTGGACTTGTCAATATTGCTTATCAGATGAAGGATGATAAAGTAACATCTGTGCGATTGACTAATGTTAAATCTTATTTAGCGGCCGAAAATATACGAATTGAATGTCCTGATTTAGGAACTTTGGTGCTCGATGTTGCCTATGGAGGTAATTTCTACGCGATTGTGGATCCACAAGAGAATTTTTCGGGAATTCAGGATTATACTGCCGATCAACTGATTAGTTGGAGTCGTGCAATTAGGAAAAGAATCAATGAATCTCATTCGTTTGTACATCCTGAAGATGACACGATTTCTGGACTAAGTCACCTTCTTTGGGCTGGAGAAACCATTGACCCATCATCTACTGCAAGAAATGCAGTGTTCTATGGTGATAAAGCAATTGATCGCTCTCCATGTGGAACTGGAACTTCTGCGCGAATGGCACAATGGCACGCAAAAGGAAAATTGAAAATAGGCGAGGAGTTTATCCACGAGAGCATTATTGGATCAAAATTCGTTGGACGTATTGAGGCAGAAACTACATTAGGCTCACACTCGGCAATCATTCCAAGTATTGAAGGTTGGGCGCGAATTTATGGCTTTAACACAATCATGATTGACGATGATGATCCTTATGCACATGGATTTCAAGTGATTTAATACAATGACTGGAAAAAAGCATATCGTGGTAGTTGGAGGAGGCATTATCGGCCTTTTTTCTGCGTACTATTTAGTGAAGTCTGGTCATCGTGTTACGATAGTTGATAAAGATGATCTCTCAGATGGATGCTCGCACGGAAATGCAGGAATGATCGTACCAAGTCATGTAATTCCAATGGCTGCTCCAGGAATGATTTCTCAAGGGATGAAGTGGATGTTCAGTTCGAAAAGTCCGTTTTATGTACGCCCCAGAATGAGCAGTTCTCTCTTTAATTGGGGAATGAAATTTTACCGCTCTGCCTCAGAAGAACATGTTGCGAATTCGATTCCAGCTCTGCGTGATCTTTCACTTTTGAGCAAAGACCTTTTTCAAGATTTGGCTGCTGAAACAAAGTCATTTTTCTATGAGGAAAAGGGATTGTTAATGCTTTACTGTTCTGATAAGATGGGGCATGAAGAGATTGAAACAGCTAAAAGAGCTCAAAACGCTGGACTGGAAGTTGATTTTTTATCGAAAGAAGCAGTGAAGTCCGTGGAAACTGGAGTTGTTACAAACGCAATTGGTGGGGTGCATTACAAGAGTGATGCGCACGTTTACCCGAATAAATTAATGGCGTATTTGAAGCAATCACTTACCGATGGTGGAGTGAATTGGCAATTGAATACACAGGTCACTGGGATTAATAAATCAGGAGATAGGATTTTGTCTTTAAAGACTTCGAAAGGCAGTATTGAAGGTGATGAATTTGTGATTGCAGGTGGTGCGTGGAGTCCAGAAATAGCAAAAAAGATTGGGATGAAACTGTCCATCTTGCCCGGTAAGGGATATAGTTTTACGCTCAAGAATCCAGCAGTTCGACCAGTAATTCCCTCGATTTTATGTGAGGGCAAAGTGGCGGTCACACCAATGGGAAATGATCTTCGTTTTGGAGGAACACTTGAAATTACGCACACGAATGATTCACGCATAAGGCAATCAAGGGTTCAGGGAATTTTAGAAACGATTCACCAATTTTACCCAACCATGTCAATCGATCCACCCGTTGAAAGTGATATTTGGGTTGGGTTCAGACCTTGCTCACCAGATGGATTGCCCTACATAGGAAAATGCAATGAAGCCTCCAATTTAATCTGTGCAACTGGACATTCTATGATGGGCTTGAGCCTTGGTCCAGCTACAGGAAAGTTGGTGGAAGAATTGATTAATGATCAAGTAACATCTGTTGGAATAGATCGCTTTTCTCCAACTAGAAAAATTTAATTGAGCCCATTCGTGTAGTTCCATCAGGTGAATGATTTCCCAACGATCTCACACGAGATTTCGTTATGGAGATATGCTAGTTAGAATATTATTCATAGGATTGATCATTTCAATCTCCTCGTGTAAAAAGAGTTTTGTTAAGCTAAAACAAGCTGAAGTTCACCTCACAGATGCAGCTCAGTTTATGGGAATGGATAGTGTGGCGGCGAATTTAGAAATATCAAGTGCATTTGGTGAAAGTAGAATTCTACGAATTAGTTCTGAAGCAGAGTTTAGTGAACTCATCGACTATATCGAAGCTGGACAGTACAATCACTACCCAACTATTGACGAGATAAGACCAAGTTCGAAATTCGCGAATACGAATTACAGCGAGTCGAATATATTCGTCATCGCTTTGTATTACGAAGGTCAAAATGGAGGTGAGGTGAAACGCGAGAAGATCAAAGTCAAAGAATCAACACAAGAAATAGAATTTGATGTGAAGGTGCGAGTAAGAGTTGGTGGTAGTTCAATGAACAGTCAACAAAAGCTCGCTTTTTTCGTGGTTCCAGCAGACAAATCAGATTACACGATTTTTGGAGATGCAAAAATTAACGAATACAACCTCACCCAGGGTGGACACGATTTTACCGTCCATTATACGCAGTAGAACTCATAATCAGCTCTTCAAATGACCCTCAATACTGTGGAAATAACGATCATTTTTGTCCACCAATTTTCTCCTTGAACTAGTGGATCTATATAATCCACAAATCCACACTATCCACTTCAATCATTCTTATCAGCGTCATCAGCGTTTCTTATTAAACCTCGCTGACGTTTTAAAGCAATTAATTAGCCTTCTACACTATATCTTTCATTTTTCCTATCCACTCTCCACAATCCAACATTCATAACTCAATCTGCTCCATAGATATTCATGCATGCAATTCCCTATTTTTGAACTATGGCGGAAGGAGTCGATAAGTACAATAGAAAAGGTGTAAAAACAAGTTATATTTCTACGATCATTGGTATATCACTGGTGTTATTCGTTATTGGACTCGTAATTACAGGCGTTTTCGGCCTTGATCGAATTCAAAAACAGGCAAAGGAAAGCCTTGTTTGTGATCTTTTCTTCAAAGCAGATTTAAATGAAGCTGATATCAAACAAGTTGAACAGGAATTAAAGACCTGGGATCAATTTAAGGAAGTTGATTTTGTCTCTCCAGAACGCGCCATTGAGGCATTTCAGGATGAAGGGCAAAATGCCGAAAATATTCTGGAGATTTTTGATGGTGAAAACCCATTACCTCCAACAATCAGTTTTAAGCCCAAAGAAGAATACGCAAATATTGCGAAACTCGAGGAAATTAGGACGGAATTAATGGATGCCTATGGAGATCGAATTGAGGAAATGAGCTATGATAAATCCAGTGTTGAGTCCGTTAATCTTGGATTTAAGCAGTTTGTTCTACTCATTGGAGCAGTTGCACTCTTATTAATTATTGTGGCTTTTGCGATGATCAACAACACGATTCGCCTTGCACTTTACTCCAGACGCTTCTCAATCAAAACCATGCAACTTGTGGGTGCAACTGGTGGATATATCCGTCGACCGTTCCTCTGGTCTTCAGTGGGAATGGGTATTATCAGCGGAACGATAGGAATGGCACTCGTGCTTGTGCTCTTCTTTGCGATCAATAATGTGATGGACTCAATTGACATTCAAATGGACTTAATGAGCTTTGGGATATTGCTTGGAGCCCTTATTGTCATTGGTGTTGTCATCTCAATCGTGTCAACTTGGTTCGCTCTTAACAAATATTTGAGAATGAAATTGGATG
>JBLHON010000204.1:0-6832 GCA_047621865.1 Crocinitomicaceae bacterium
GGGTTATCTGGAATCTCTCATACGGACATTGATGTGGAAGGAAACGATAGTTTATATGTATTCGTTGAGGTAACCTTGGATGTAAATGCATCTGTGAACCCAATGGTGATTGAAGACAGTATTCGCTTTCGAACGAATGGAGTTGATCAATACGTGATATTAACAGTTTGGGGACAGGACGCTTATTTCCATTACCATGATACCAATGAAGGCACATGGGAAAATGATAAGCCACACGTGATTTACAGTTATGCTGGTGTTGATTCTTGTAAGTCATTAATAATTCAAAAGAACACAGATATTTACATGCATAAAAACGCCTTTTTTCTTGTCTACAAAGGATCGTTGCATATTGAAGGTGAGCTAGGTGAAGAAGTAACCATTCAAGGAGATCGTTTGGAAGCAGCCTATGACGACATTTCAGGGCAGTATTACGGGATATATTTCCAAGAGGCAAAGACGAGTAAAATCAACTACTGTAACCTTAAGAATGGTACTTCAGGAATACATATTATTGGAGAAGATGCTGGAAATCCAGGATACACAGTAAGTGTCTCAAATTCTCAGTTCACCAATTGTGCTCGCTATGGTGCCATTGTTTATTCTGGCGCAAAATTACTTGCTGAGAATTGCATTTTCGCAAAGAATGAATTCCATGCACTTGCTATTTTTGGAGCGGATTTCAATCTCAATCATTGCCATTTACTTGGCTATAGCTCGACGGGCTCTCAATCACCAGCAGTAGGAATATCAAATGTTGGCTATGAAATAGGAACAGGTGATTATTACTATGGGAATATCAATGAAGGCACGATAACAAATAGTGTGATTTATGGAGATTTAGAGCAAGAAATGGTGATGGACACTACTAATCCTGGTCAGGTATTAACGTTGAACTTCAAGATGCAATACAATGATATTCGCAGTGAAGAGATCCCTAGTAATCCAGCTATTTATGCCAATAATATTTGGAATGAAGAACCCTATTTTATGAGTCCATTAGAGGGAGACTTCTTGTACTATTCAATCTCTGCTCTGCATGAAGCTGGGAACGATCTAGCCTTCCCTGGTTTGATTCCTGAATCAGCTGGAATTGGCATTCGTGGGATTTCAAGGAGTGGTGGTGATATTGGCGCTTATGAGATTCCATAAAAGCGATTCTTCTCGATACATTCGAGCGCAGCTCGAACACTCGAAGAGATAAATTAATGTCTCACACTAAATTGTCACTTCGAGTGACTCTTTGGAAGAAGAGTTGGATCGAGAAGCAAAAAGGCCGCTCCTAACGAACAGCCTTTTCTACTATAAAACTTTATGACTTCTATCTCGTGAAGAGCATTTCACTGAATTTTGGAAGTGGCCACACCTTATCATCAACGAGGACTTCTAATTTATCAGCGTGGTATCGAATTTCTTCGAAATACACTTTTACCTTGTCGCAATAAGCTTCAGCTTTCTTTTCAATATCTTCGATTTTATTTGCTTTCTTTCTTGCTTGTAGCATCAAATCGCACGTGTCCTTCATCTGGTTCATATGAATCGAAATTCGTTCCAAGAGATCCAGTTGTGCTCCAGCTGCTGTTTTCCCACCTTTATCACCAAGAACACTGTAAAGACCTTGGATATTCTCGATGAGCGTGTTTTGGTATTCAACTACTGCAGGCAGAATTGTGTTTATAGCCATTTCGCCCATCACACGTGCTTCAATCTGGAGTTTGTATACATAACTTTCGAATTCAATTTCCTGGCGCGCTTCCAACTCACGTGGAGTTAAAACACCCATGTCATCGAATAATTTTATATTTTTCTTGTCGCTCCAAACTTGCAATGCACGAGGTGTATCTTTTAGATTCTGAAGTCCACGTTTTTCTGCTTGGACAACCCATTCTTCACCATATCCATTTCCTTCAAAACGAATTTTCTTAGACGCTTTAATCAAGACTTGCAACTCTTTCAAGATCGCTTCGTCCTTCCCTTCGCCCTTGCTGATTCTTGCATCAACATCTTTCTTAAAGACCTGCAATTGATTTGCCATAATCGTATTTATGACGATCATTGCTGAAGCACAATTTGCAGAGGATCCAACAGCGCGGAACTCAAACTTGTTACCTGTGAAGGCAAATGGTGAAGTTCTATTTCTATCAGTATTATCCAATAAGATCTGTGGAATCTTACCAATATTCAGTTTCAATTCCGTTTTAGCTTCAGGAGTCATTTTCCCTGCTTTCACGTCGCTTTCAATCTTATCAAGCAAATCAGATAACTGTGATCCAATGAATGCTGAGATAATTGCAGGTGGTGCTTCATTTGCCCCTAATCTATGATCATTTCCAGCCCCAGCAATACATGCACGAAGCAAATCAGAATGATCGTGGATTGCTTTAATTGTATTCACGAAGAACGTGAGGAATTGTAAATTCGATTTTGGGTTTTTCCCTGGGGCAAGAAGATTAACTCCTGTATCTGTTCCAAGCGACCAGTTATTGTGTTTTCCTGATCCATTAACACCAGCAAATGGCTTCTCATGAAGAAGTATGCGGAAATCATGCTTACGCGCAATCTTTTCCAATAAATCCATCAACAATAAATTGTGATCGTTGGCTAGATTACACTCTTCATACATTGGTGCACATTCAAATTGATTTGGAGCAACCTCATTATGTCGAGTTGTTACTGGAATCCCTAAACGAATTGCTTCTGTTTCAAAATCCCGCATGAATGCAGTCGCTCTCTCAGAAATAGATCCAAAATAGTGATCATCCAATTGTTGACCTTTTGCTGAGGCATGTCCAAACAATGCTCTTCCAGACATCTGTAAGTCAGGACGTGAGTTAAAATATGCTTTATCTACTAGAAAGTATTCTTGCTCCCATCCAAGTGTAGCATTGAC
Organism: Crocinitomicaceae bacterium; assembly: GCA_047621865.1. GTDB lineage: Bacteria > Bacteroidota > Bacteroidia > Flavobacteriales_D > Crocinitomicaceae > UBA4466. The sequence goes on from JBLHON010000204.1 coordinate 2,891, forward strand.
TTTCTTAACGTTTTTATCAAAGTATTGGCAAACCTCAACTGCTGCTTCATCAATTCTATTCAATGCTTTAAGGAGTGGCATTTTGTAATCGAGGGCCTCACCCGTATACGAGATGAAAATTGTTGGGATGCAAAGTGTTTTTCCTATGACGAATGCTGGAGAAGAAGGATCCCAAGCAGTATAACCACGTGCTTCAAATGTGTTTCTAATTCCACCATTTGGAAATGAAGATGCATCTGGTTCTTGCTGTACTAATAAATCACCATCAAAACGTTCGATCGCCTTTCCAGGTCCAATTGGTGTAAAAAATGCATCGTGCTTTTCAGCTGTCGATCCTGTAAGTGGCTGAAACCAGTGTGTATAATGTGTCGCGCTTTTCGTCAATGCCCAATCTTTCATAGCTGAAGCAACTTGATCTGCAATTCTTCGATCGAGACGTGCGCCGCTTTTAGCTGCTTCCATCATGGATTTATATGCCTCACTCGGCAAATATTCGCGCATCACTTCTGCATGAAACACATTTTCACCATAAATGTCAGAGATCTTTTGATTGAACTCGATGTGATTGGGTTTTCTATGAAGTACATCGTGATAAGCCTGCATTCTTTTGTTCACCATAACGCTATTCTTATTTTTTTCGTCAAAGATAATTGATTTATAGGGGACGAAGTTGAAAAAAGTATGAAATGTTATTAACACCCCCTATTTAATTGGGGGTAACCCTGAGAAAAGTAGGCAATTAGCAATAAAACTAGCAAAACAACACCACTATTTGAATTAACCTCTTTAAATATAGACCTGTATACTTTTAATTCGGATTGATCAATCAGCCTCCATTAACATCTAGTCATCGTGTAAATTGCGTCACAACCTGTTGATTTTATGAAGTTCACACTGCTACTTCTCATTTCGATTCTCTCTTCTTTTGCATTCACTCAAGTGTCAACACTTCCCCATGCACCAAACTTGGTTATTCATGAAATGGAAAATCAGTTAATTCTGACCTTAACGAACGATACAGCTTCGAATAATTATTTAGAATCTTATCGATCGAAGGACTCTACTCTATTGGTTAATTTCCCTAGCCTCTCTACTGTTGAATACAAGTTTCAAGGGTACCAAATTTTCCAAGTGGCGAATCGTGACATTGGCATCGAAGATCTTCGCGATCCGAACTTAGCAAGGCAAATAGCTCAATGTGACCTGATTGACGATGTTGATCGCATCCTAAATATTGACTATGATTCATCGCTAAACATGTCTGCACCAAACCTAATGGTCGAAGGAGCAAACCAAGGAATCCAGCATAGTTTCCTCTTCACGAGTGACGTCTTCGCACAGAACTCATCGGAATTAATAAATTTCAAAGAGTATTTTTTTGTTGCTGTTGCTTACGCTTACATAGAGTTGCCCTATACTTCTGAATTTTATCCACTTGGAACCTTCAAGCAATATATTTATAGCACGTCCAACTTATCAGGGCAGTTAGAAGCCAGCTTAGGAGTTCCACACAAAGGCCAAACGGAAAACAATGGAACTGAAATCCTTGCTGCTTATGGGGATGAACCAGAAATCACGCAGCACGATGGTTATGGAAATGGCGGACGCGCGCTTGAATTGACTGAGGAATCTATAGAAACCATCGTTCAGGAGGGGTATGACTCTTCACCAACTTTCAAAGGAGGAAAAGGGCCAATTACAATTAAAGTTGTCAATCCCAAGAAAGTCAAAGGCGGGGAATACCTCTGTAAATTACATTCGTATACTTCATCAGAAAGAAATGGTGTAGACAGTGCTCAATGGACTATTTATCGATCTGATTATTCGGGTGGAAATCTACTTGACTCTGTGAATTCTGACGTGGCAATCTGGCAAAAAAATGAACAAATAATTGAAGACTGGGGGATTTCCGTAGAAATTGCACAATCGCTTTATAATCCCTCAGCCACGTATGCTACTTCAATAGAAAGTTGGACTGCCAAGATGATTTCTGCAACTAGGGAATACACGGAAGAAAGTGGTCGCTGGCTTGATTTTATTCACGATAAGGATTACTTCTTACCAGACAATTGGATTCGCGCAGGGAACTACACGTATAATGCTGACGATCCATACGATTTTAGTACAGGCTGTTACGATGATGATGTAGGAGTTGATCCAGAAGGAGAATGGGACAATATTATGGAGGAAGGAGTTGCGCCTTTCAGACTTACAGGTTACCAATGTGATGGAATGCCAATTGCCTTTTACAATTACAACTCGGCATCAACTGCGCGAAGTAGATCCTCGATCAGCTACCTTCCAAGTGTAGACATTGTTTTTACTTCAGACAAAAGCAAATGGACTCGTTGTCCGGTTATCGAACTTGGGCGCGATGATAATTTAAGTGTAGGTCACGTTGATGCTGGAGCACTTCGTGGAAGTCAATCTGTTAAGAAGAATGGCTATCCCGATAAAACAGGAACGACTGGAATGGGATGGTTTCCGGGCTACGCGATCGACATCGAATCTGGGGCACGACTTTACATGGCTTTTGGAGAAAATTCATTTCAAGGCTTGGACAATGGAGCTGACATGATCTGGAATCCTTCGGAAAGATTGACGAATGGCGTAGGTGAATATGTTCTAGGTGGTATGCATGCAATATGGGTGATGAGTTATCATAATAAAGCCAAAAACAACGATCTGCTCGCCTATAACTACCCTGCTTACATTCCATCAGAGGCGGAAGAATTGGCCACTAATGTTCTCTATCAAGATTTTCTCCAAATTGAAGCGAATAACAATACGGTAAAGCGAAATGTTTATTCGTCCATATCTTGGGTGATCAATCCACTTTTGAAGAAAAATGAAACGCTCCTTTCATCTGATTTAACGCTAAAGCTTCGTATAAATAAAGAGTATAAAACCCAAGTATCAACAGGGTGGAATAATGGTGAACCTCTCTATAGTTGGAATATGGAGAAACTAATGAGTACAGACAATTCTCCGCGAGTCCTTGCCAAAGCTTTAGAATGTATTAATGTATTTCCGAACCCATCTAATCAACAGGAAGCACCTTTCTATGAAAATGTCAAACTGATTAATCTTCCAGAGCAGTGCCAGATTACGATTGTCGATGTCAAGGGTACACATATTCGTGCCTTTTCAAAAAATGATCGCTTGAGTTCACTCGATTGGGATTTGAGAAATGAAAATGGCGTGGCTGTTTCATCAGGAATTTATCTTATTCATGTGCTCATCCCTGGAATTGGTGAACGAACGCTTCTTTCCAGTATAGTTCGATAAGCTTCCTTTTCACAAAACAGATTAAATAGAATCCTTGGAACGCAATTCCTCAGGGATTTCAATCTTAAGGATTTGCGCATCTTCCATGATATAGTCTGGTAGCTCACCCATCATAAACACGGCAATATTTCTTCCTTCTTGTTTGATTTTATTCAATTGATCCTGAGTAGGAATCTCTCTATAAGCAATATGATCCGTGTAAAACATTATTGGAATGTTTGCTGCTAGACTGGTATTCGTGTTGAAGATGACATATTGTTTATTCGGCAACTCATCATTCAAGGATTGAATAAATTCTCTCTCTATTGTTTTGCCTGTCCAATTATTGTTTTCATTGGGTTTCCATTCTGTATGACGTTTTTGCAATGCACTCATGTTAAGCGAGAAATAACCTACTAGACATATAACTATTGGTGTCAAGTACAGGCTGACATTTACTTTTTTTACCCGCTCAGAAACACTGTTAATTGTGAAATAAATCAACGCGGCAATCGCCAAATGAGCGAAGGGCATCACTATGATGGTGAACGAAATCATTTTAGTCGCGGCAAGTGTGAAGAAAAGATACACAAAACAGATGGCACAAACGATAAATACACGATGAAGAAGTTCTTTGCACTTTCGAATAAGAACAACTAGTGAGAGAATGAGGAG
>JBLHON010000205.1:0-6779 GCA_047621865.1 Crocinitomicaceae bacterium
ACTGTAGATGCCACAGTGCCTTATGCTGGAGCTATTTGGACACGATCAATTGATGACGTGCTCGCTTATTGGGTTGGGCATAACAACACCAATCCTGTTCCAACAACTACTCCACTGCCAGATCTTAATGGAACTGACGGCAGTACTGTTGAACATATCGTTTATGATGGCGGGGATGAAGGCGTGACTGTAGAACACATGAAGATTACTGGAGGTGGTCACACATGGCCCGGCAACGTCTTTGGAGGTGCAGGAACCAACTATGACATCAACGCGTCCCTTGAGATTTGGAAGTTCTTTATGCGCTACGAGATCAATGGATTTATTGGAATTACAGAAACAGTAAATGAATTTGAGATTTCCGTTTATCCTAATCCAACAAGTGATTTTGTGACAATTAAGATTTCTCCAAACCTGATGATGTCTGAGTATATTATTACTGATAATGCTGGTCGAACAGTTGGAATGGGTAGTGTAAATGAGTTAAGCACTTCTATTGATTTAAGTACTTATGCAAATGGAGCCTATCTGCTAAGAATTGGAAATCAAGCGATGCCCGTGAGAATTAATAAGCATTAGTATGTGGTACATTAGCTTTCATGGTGGCTCTGATGGAGTCAATAATCTTCAGGTCTATCATAACTCAGGCAAACCACATTCAAGTCCCAATATTTTGCCTGTAGGTGGCACGAACCCAGAATTAAGTGAGTTGAGAGCCTTTTATCGTGTAGGCGAATTATTGTACGTGGTAAATGGATACAAGAATTACAGTCAAGTATTGGTGTATCTCTCAGATGGTGATGGCGGCTATACTTTCAAGGAGGTTTTTGCGAGCAAAGATAAAGTTGAGGGCATTTTTCATCCCTATGACTTAACTTTTGATGCTAGAGGGAATTGCTTTGTATCAAGCCAAGACACGAATGTTGTGACCGGGTTAAAAGGAGTGAATGATCCAATGCCCATAGCATCATATCTTGAACACAAATATCCTTCTACAGGTAATTTCCTGCCGGGCACGCAAGTAGCATCGTCGATTGGAGCATTGCCTGACAACCCTACTCCATCACCTCAAGATGTGCCTACTCCACAAGGGCTTGATGTAAATTATACAGACGACTCTGACACCAAAATCGCTCATTCTGTGCGTGGTGTAATGTGCTTCAATGATTATCTATTCGTGTCTGACGAACCTGCAAATGAAGTAAAAGTTTACGTGCTTGCAACTGGTGAACTATACGGTCAAATTAAGGGTGACAATCTCGTTTCGCCTGTTCAATTATTGATCAATGATGAGACCCTCTATATTGGAAGCAGTGGGAATGACAGTGTCGTGACCTGTGATCTCAGTAATGGAGTTTCTAAGGGAAGTGTAGCACCATCCACGTTTATAGATGGAAAGGTAAAACACATCTCAGGAATGGCTTTTGACGATGATGGGAATTTTTATGCTGCCGAGCGTAAAGCACAAAAGATTAAAATGTTCCCTGCAGACGGAAGTGGAGATGGAGAGACATTCATTGATGACTTACCCGACAATCCTGAGTTTATAATGTATGTTCCTAAGAGCAGTTAGAGGACACTCGTGAGAATTAACAAGAATTGATTTTAGCCAAATCACTCATTAATGGTGCAATAAATCATACAAAAAAAGCGACCAATTTAGCCGCTTTCTTTATTCTATTGGAATGTACATCAGGTCAAAAGATATCGAGTCGTTTCAATAATCCTATATTCAAACCACTTCGCATTGCTGAATGCCAGTTATCTCCAATTTTCTTTGGGTAACCTGAATCAACTCCTTTTCCAAGGGTATATCGAATGTACTCGTCACCTTTAAAGAAATAGGCTTTCCCATTTCCCCAATAAATGCAGGAATCAAATCCATTTTTAATGAATGGTGCATCCCAAGAATCTGCTATTTTCTTAGGATATCCTGCGTCCTGCCCTTCCCCCATTGTATGCCGGGTGTATTCATCACCTTTGAAAAAGTAAACTTGGTTTGTATCTGGGTTTAATACCCCATCTATTCCATTAGCGATAAAGCTTGAGTTCCAAGAAGCCGAAATTTTCCTTGGATACCCATCCATTGGACCAGAGCCTGATTTCCATTTGAGATACTCCTCTCCATCGAAAAAGTAATAGTATTCTGTTTCTCCGACAAGACGACTAAATCCAGATCTCGAAGTTTGAACAAAATCGTTCCAGGCACTTGATGTTGATCTCGGGTACCCACTGTCTATTCCTTCTCCAATTGTCCATCTGACATACTCAGCATTCTTGAAGAAATACGCTTTACCTCCAAAGCCTGGTTCTCTCAGGTGATCACGAATATATTTCCATTTATTTGATGTAATTTTCATCCCTTCAGCAGCCCAATCTTCAACAATCTCGGCTTGTTGCTCTGCATTGTAATCATCCCACTCTTTGCCCACTTCATAGTCGTAAGCACTATCTTCACTGAAGTGCGATAACGCTTGACACTTTATTGAATTAAGCACATAACCCCACTCAACAAATCCATGTACTCCCTGCCAAACGTGAACACATTCGTGTATTAATAATCTACGGCCGCCACTAGTTTCTGACATGTCTTGATCATAATAATCATCGCCAATATTTACGTTGTATTTCTTACTAAAAACTTCCGGTAAAGTATATGGTCGATCGTCAATTCCAAGTTTGTCTGTAATGATGATTTCATCGAATGGAAGCGTTTTCACGAATACTTGAGCAAGTAGTTCCTTTTCTCCACTTTTCAGTGCTCTCTCTCTTTTTGAACCCATAATGATTTATTCTAAAATATATGCTTACTCTTTTAGGGATTTTCAGCTACGTCCATATTGCATTCAATAATTTTAAATGTTAGGCCAAAAAGGCTTAACCAGCAATACGTTAATAGAGAAAGTACAGCAGAAATGCGATACTTGTTTAGACGACGAAACATTCAGTCTTTCGACGATATGAATAGTAATAATGTGGTTGAAAGAACTATATGAACTACTTCTGGAATCTTAGAATTGAAGTGGTTGAGATCTATCATTCTAGTTAAGCACGTGTTCTAATTGGTATAAATCCAGCCAAAGGAGAACTTTAAATACTTAACTGTTTCAATTCAGTACAAGTAAGTATTTAATTCGTTCATTTTCCGTTCGAATTAATGCCTAATTACTTGAATTAAAATGGATGATTTCTTTTTAACTTTCAAACCATTGTTAGTTTGTCAGTCAACCAAAGATTTACAAGGGCCAGCTACATATTTACACTTACCAGCTTTAAATTTAGCGAGTCCATTTGTTCTGGATAGATGCAGAATTGATATGTCACCTGACTTGTATTTATAGCTCGATTGAATCGCCAATAGATCTTCTATTGAGTTAATTCCTAGCCCAATTCGTCTTCATCATTTTATCGTCATTTTCTACAATGACTCAGAAAACCACAGAAGAGCACAATTTATTCAACCACCAACTTAATCACATCTCCCAAACTAGTTGAGATAAAATACATTCCAGATTCGAAGTTGCTTACGTCAAAAACAAAGCTGTAATCATTCTCAATTTCATCCTCCAAGACAATTTTCCCAGACATATCTGTGATTCTAAGATCTGCAGAGAGTGCTTTCGAAAACTGAATTACTGTTTGCCCGGAAGATGGATTTGGATGCACTGTCATCGAAGTCAGTTCCTCCTCCTCTATTGCCAATGGTGTTGTGTTCTCAGCACTAATGGTTGGAAACATAGTTGTGAAGCTCCCTGTTCCATTCGGGAATCTACCCCACGTTGTGAAATCTGTTTGAAGTGGAAAAATCACCTGATCTGTGATAAACCCAAAATTGTCTGTTAGAAATACATTTTCACCTAATTGGTCCAGCGCGAAATTGGCGTGTAAACCTAATTGCAAAGTATCAATATCAGCCCAGACGATCAGGTATTGCCCTGGCGCGATTGTCGTATCAGGAAACGCCCATTTATCGAGTGTTCCAAAGTCGTCAGATAAATGATAGCCATCCAATGAGATTGGACTTGCTGAATTATTGTAAAGCTCGATCCAATCATCAAATTCAAAATTTTGATCGAGACCATTGTTGATGTTTATTGCATCAATTTCGTTAATAACAACTGTTTTCTCTGGTACGAGCGTGTAAAACTCATATTCTGCTCTAACAGGAGATAATTTACTCGCTACCCCATTGTCAGCATAGATATAGTATTCCATTTCAGATGAACCAATAGAAATTGTAGCTCCATAAACCCCATCTCCTGCTGCACCATCATTGTTCAGGCCATCATCAAACATTTGAACTCTCGTAAAAACATCATAATGACTGCTTCTATACCCCAACATTGCAGTATTTGCATCCACTATATCAGCGGTAATACTCACCACAGTAAAAGGTGGTGGACTTGTGTTACTTGGTGCAACATTCGTTATAGTAGGTTGAAGAAATTGAAAATCTGGGAGCGAACTTATGTATGTATCTCTTGCCTCCATTAGATTTTCTAAACCTGGTCGTAATCCAAACCATACACCAACATCAGTGTAGAGGTTCTGCGTGAATTCTGAATAGCTATACTCGTTAAATACTTCTGCTTGCCTGTCAGTGTCAATGAGTGCTTGCATGGCCTCTCCACGTTGCATATAATCTCCATTTGTGATATTTTCTTCCATTATTGTACGATAATGAGCAGTGTAGACCCTCTTGTATGCTGGGATACTCAAAAGGCGAGAAATAAGTGGGCGCAATGCAAAATCAAATTGATGAAGAAAGGGTTCTTGATTCTGCAAGCCATTTATATCGAGCGGCAAGAAATTCGTCCCATTCCAGAGCAAACCTCCAAAAGACATATTTACATCCCAAATCACGATACTCCATCGTCCATTGTCCATTTTATAGACATAGTAATTGTGCTGAAATGCTGAGTAGCCATCATTATGTACTAGAGCACTGCTCAATGCTAAAAACCACAGGGCACGATCAACGTCTAGATATTGATCAATATTCGCAATGTTATTCTCAAGGTTGTAGCAAAGTGTCTGAAGTTCTTCTGTTCCAAAGATAGATTTCATGAAATACAAGGTATCATAAGCAGTAGTATCTGCATAATAGGCCAGGTTCGAATTCCCTGCAGCCAAGTCGAAATTTAAGGGGTCACATTTAAAAAATGCATTTCCGCTCGAGCCATAATAGGTATCTAAAAACTCATTGTCGACAGATTCAGTATTTGTATAAATGCCGTGATAGGTGCCATTCAAATATACTTTCACAAAGCTGCCATGAGGGCCATCCATGTATTTGTTCGCGATTTCATAGGTGAGTGCTTCTCGAATCATGCTAGGATCTGTGAAGCAATTTGCCAATTTGAGCTTATTCTTTCCGAAGTAACTCTGTCCGGCAACAATGAAATTGAGGTCGATATTAAATGGATTTTTATTACTGGTCGTATCCATTGAACTATTGCCTTTGTAACGAACACCACAGCTATCAAAGAGAATGCCGTCAATGGTTACATCTGCTAAAATTCGTTCTGATCCACTTCCAGTTCCAACTCCAATTGAAGCTAAAGAGTCCAAAAGGTGATCCCAATCTGAATCGTAAAAATCTATTTCAACTGTTCGAATGGTATTAATATCAAAGAGATCCTGAGCTTGTGCGTTATTTCCCAGATAGAGGAATGAGAACAATAATGAAAGTGAGCAGTAGGTAAATTTGCGCATAGATGACTTTTTTTTAACTCACGTAAAGATAAGTGATTCAATTGACTCTTACCACTATTAGTGAGCTAGAACTCCCTCAACTATAGATCGTAATCAAATAGAAGAGTGGAACGACTAGAAAAACAATGATCACGGAAATGTAAATCAGTCGATCTCCTGTTTTACGATTACCCAAGATTTTATCCACCAAGACTTTTCGTTCTTCGTCTGAAACTTCGGGAAAATCATAGCTTGTTTCCTCAATTTTCACGTCTGGTTCATTCATTGAATGCCTTCCTCTACGGGGACGCGCATTGTTTTTCAATGTAGTAAGTGCAGATGAAATAAAACCAAATGGTGCCATTTACTTAAGATACGAAATTTGCAACAATATACTGATGGTATTATTCAACTAAAAGCAAGATAAATAGGATTCTTCCAACCAATTCTGAACTATGTCCGTTTAATGAGTAGGCTGGATACTGATTAATTATCAATTAATTAATCCTCTTCTTATGTCAGCAAAATTCCATCATCTCAACGTTAATCCCACCAATTCAATTCCCCTTGGCTATGATTTCAGCCCCTAATTGGTCGTAATCAATTCCGTCAAAATTTCCGGAAGACATCATTAAAAGTACAGTGTTGTCAAAGGATTGCTTTGCTAAAAATGCTCGAACCTCTTCTGTTGAGGTGACCACTATCACACCAGCGCCAAACCCGCCTGAGACTTGATCAGATGTAATTGGCTCGAGTTTTTTATGCTTCACAACCTCTGGACTAAAGTAGACCAAGGCTTCATCTGCGGCCGACATTGCATCTTTATATTCTGGAAGAAATTCTTTCTTAAGCGATGAAAAAGTATGCAATTCCATACATGCAATAAGTGTGCGCTCCTGGTATTGCTCTTTGACAGCCTTTGTGGTTGCTTTCAGTTTGGATGGAGAGTGGGCAAAATCTTTGTAGAGGACAAAAGTTCCTTCTTCTGCCACCTTTTGTAATCGTTTTCCTGCCCCTGTGAATGAGGACATCGCGCCCAAGAAACTATCTGCACTAATTCCCATGGCTGTAGCAACATGCATTGC
>JBLHON010000206.1:0-6775 GCA_047621865.1 Crocinitomicaceae bacterium
GAACTTCATCTCCAGCTTCGAGCTGAATACTTTTCGCGACAATGTTAATCGCGTAAGAAGGATTCATGGTCATTACCATGTCATCAGCGTCGCAGTTAATGTAACTAGCTAATGCTTGTTTTGAATGCTGCAGTTGTGCATTTCCATCGTGAACAAAAAACTGTACTGGATCTCGTTCTAGTGCCAATTGCCACTTTTGATAATCCTCAAATATTGGTTTTGGACAAGCCCCAAATGAACCATGGTTCAAATGGCGATAAGCAGGATTGAGGAGGAAATCATCTTTTAGGGACATACAATTAAATTTAAAAGCCAATCATTCTTCTTGACGATGGACTATCAGTGGGATTTGGAAGATTAATCATGTCTTCAAGAGTAATCGTTTCAATCATTTCCAGCGTTCGTTTTGCTGAGTCTACATCTGCAAGTCTCAAATTGTGATCGCGAACAGTTTGTTGAACTATTTTCCTCACAAAACGGGCATTTCCAAAATTCTCGTCGCGGATTTCGTAAGCTTCAGTAACGCATTTATTCAAGATTAGCATTGCTTCTGGGCTGAAGACATGATTCTCCATTTCCAACATATATATGGCAATTCTGCACAATTCTTCTGGAGAATAATCTTCAAAAACGATTGTTTTTTCAAAACGTGAACGAAGTCCAGGATTCTCTTTCAAGAATTCATTCATATTTCCTGGGTAACCAGCTGCAATAAGAATAAAGGAAGTATTGTTGTCCTCCATTCGTTTCAAGATAGTTTGAACAGCTTCTTGTCCAAATGAATCATGCGAACCATTCACGAGCGAGTAGGCCTCATCAATAAAGAGTACTCCTCCCATGGCTTTATCGATCATTTGGGCTGTTTTGATAGCCGTTTGACCAGAATATCCGGATACCAAGGCTTCACGATCACATTCTATTAAGTGACCGCGCTCGATCAATCCAAGTGCCCTGAATATTTTAGCATAAATCCGCGCAACAGTTGTTTTACCTGTTCCAGGATTTCCTGTAAAAACGGTATGTGCAACAAATTGATTGAGCACATCTTTCCCGATTTCACGGTAATAGTTCACCAGCTTAACCCACTCAAGCATTTCGAGTTTTACGTTCTCCATTCCAATCAATGAATCGAGCTCATGCATTGCAACTTTGAGCAATTCCTGATCAACTTGTAATTTAAGTTTCTGTGTATTAGAGGTTGTGAAGACTCTTTGGACATCATCTTTGATAACTTCAGAAAGTTCTTCTGCCGTCATTTTTTCAGTGTTCTCATCCTTCATCAAACGAAGTGCCATATTGCGCTTGCTCTCCCCAACACAAGACATCACATATCGCGCATTTCCGAATGTTCTGTCTCTTGATCTGAATGCTTTAGTGAGTTGTTTCGAGAGCAATTCTCGGGCATCTTCTTTGATTGTCAATTCGCGCTGATTGAATCCAAGTTCAGCAATTTGCATGAGCTCTTCTGGTAGGAAATCAGGGAAATGGAAGAAGTGTGAAAATCGAGATTTCAATCCTGGATTTGAATTGATGAAATCCGTCATTTCAGCAGGATATCCAGCACAAACGACAATCAAATTTCCAGCGCCATCTGACATTTCTTTGAGCAGAATTTCGATCACCTCGTGTCCATAATCCTTGGGAGAACCTTCTCGGTAAAGTGAGTAAGCTTCATCGATAAAGAGAATTCCACCCCGTGCTTTTTTAATTGCTTCACGAACTTTAGGAGCAGATTGCCCAATGTATTCACCAACAAGATCTACGCGGTCAACTTCGTGAACATGACCAACAGTTAATAAGCCCATTGCCTTGTAAATCTTCCCGAGTTGTTTAGCGACTGTCGTTTTTCCTGTACCTGGATTACCAGTAAGTACAGTATGTAAATTCAAGCCTTTCCCAGCAATCAATCCTTTCTCTTTTCGAATCTTTTCGAATTTCAAGTATTCAATGTATTCTCGAATTTCCGATTTAATTTCTGTCAAGCCAATCAGCTCATCTAATTTGGCGAGCAATGCTTCCAACGAGAGATCGTCGGGCACCATTGTAACTTTATTCCCAACCACCATTGAATCCGAATTCGAGATTTTTGGCTCGCCTTCCATCCATTGAGCGCCAACTGTAAATGGTACAATCGCGATACGCTGATTCATGAAGACCACTTCCAGGGTGAACTCACCATCTTTCCAAATATCCTTGGAATCATTCCCCCAAGAAAAGGTTGTTGTTTTTAATTTGTCATTTACTTCGAATACGCGCTTTGATTGCCCTCGAAGTCGCCCATTCTGATCATAATAATAGTATTGAAGTTCACAGTGCCATGGTTCTGACAACTTATTTATCAAGTTAAATTCTGTACTCACATAGCGCGTTTCAGCCCCAATGAACTGGGTCATATATTTGCGCTCTTTCGCTTTGATGGCTTCTTTTCCTTCCTCGTAGAAACGAATGCTCTGAATATCGAAAAAGGGATTACTCGTGGCAGTTACTTCTCCAGCGTTCTCGACATAAAACTTAGTAGATCCAACAAATTCATTGTCTACATATGCCTTCCATTCGTAATTTCCTTTTTTCCAAAAGGATTTAGCTTTGTTTCCCCAGCCGTAACGAAAATTGTGCACATTCTCCGTTTTTGGAATGTCGGTCTTTTGCTCGTACTCGAAAACTTGCTTATTCGTAGATAAGTCAAATGCCTCATACTTTATCGTGCAAGACCAATCTTCTTCATCAAAGAGAATGTTGTACAAACTTAATTCTGCACGGAGCCAATCTGTTTGTTCTTCAAGGAACACTGAGCGGTACATTTTTTCATTTACAAACCACTCTTTCGAGGTGTACGTTCTTAGTTTGTTCAGCTTATATTTATTCTTTGTCGCCATATTTTATTTCAGAGGACGAAAGATACTAAAAGTCACTAAATCTTGTGCTGTTCGTTCTATGTAAAAATCGAATAATCTACATCTTATGACTATAAATTTGGCTACAATGCAATTAGTTCTATTTTTGCTAGGTGCGTGATTCACTTCTACATATCGTCTTACTCTTTTTCGCAGTCTGCCTTTCGTCTGTTACATTGGCGCAAGGTGATTATGAGGAAGAGATCTCGCGCTGTTTTCGACTCTTTCAAGATGCAGAATATGTAGACAATGCCGAGGCGAAGATCTATGCCGATTCTGGTCTGTATTATGCGCTGAAGGGCGGGAATCCTCAATTTCTTGGACAAGCACATCAATTTATGGGTTGGCACCATCAAGATATGTCTGCATTTAAGGAAGCGCGATCAGAATTTTATTTGTCCCTGGAATCATTTATTAAAGCAGGTGATAAGCAAGGAGTAGCTGATGCATATGGCAATCTTGGGAATGCTTATTTTGACATGGACTTGTATAAAAAGAGTCTAGAATATCAGATAAAGTCTCTTGAGCAGAACGAGAGAATCTTGGTCGAGGTTATTGGTAAGAAGGCCCGTGAAAGAGCTTTGGAAGGCAAGACTTATGCACTGCATAATATCGCTTCAATCTACTCAGATATTGGATTGCATGAGAAGGGGTTGGAGTACGAACTTCAGAGCCTCAGCGCGGAGATTTTGTCCAAGAATTTAATGGGAGAAGCGATTTCTTGTAATGCAATTGCTATTTCTTACAAGGCATTGGATGAAATAGACAGTTCTACACTTTATTTCGAACGTGCACTTAAAATCCATGAGAAGATTAACTATCCGGCGGGTATGGCGTCAGTTTTATATTCCTATGGAGTGTTAAATGGCTCTAAATTGAGCAAAGAACGCCGAAAAGAAATGATTGTCGAGTCATTGAGAATTCACCAAGAGACGGGTGACATTCATTCCTATATTCATCAGTTGTTGAGTATAGCCAATGAAAATTTTGAAACAATTCCATCAGACAGTGTTAGCTGGACATTAAAGGAAGCAAAGAGAGAAATTCGGGACCATGATCTTCAGCATTTGTTGATGAAATACGAAGAATTGAATGCCCGTCATTTAGCGAAAACAGGTCATCACAAGGAAGCTTATGCAGCTTTACAACGTTATTTGGGGTTGAAAATCATCTCTGACGAAGAAAAACGAAGCAATGACATTCTTGTTGGAGAAGTGACGCATGATTTCACAATGAAATCGTTCAATGATAGTTTAGCATTGAGTGAAAGTTATCACCTGAAAAGTGCCATAGATGAAAAGAAAATAGCCGATCAACGCTCATGGATTACCCTTGGTGTTTTGGGTGGATTGATCTTAATTGCATCTCTGTTTTTCTTTGTCAACTCCAATCGAAGAAAGAGACGACTGAATGAAGTTTTATCGGATAAAAATGCTGTGATTAAAGAGCAGAAGGATTTGGCAGATGAACATTATCAATCTGTGAGCGCCTCTATACAATATGCGAAACGACTTCAGTTCGCCATTCTCCCGACAAGAGATGAGGTAAACATACATTTGCCTGAGAGCTTCTTATTTTTTCGGCCCAAGGATGTGGTCAGTGGAGATTTTTACTGGTTTGAAGTAATTGACGATGTTATTTATATCGCAGTTGCTGACTGTACAGGACATGGTGTTCCAGGAGCAATGGTGAGTGTTGTTTGTAGTAATGCACTTCATCGTGTCTTGAACGAGTTGCAAATAACTTCGCCAGCAGAAATTCTTACACGTACGCGAGAATTAGTGATCGAAACATTTGGGCGCAGTGATGAACATGTGGAGGATGGAATGGACATCTCACTTTGTGCTATCTATCGAAAGGAAAAATACATCGAATTTGCGGGCGCCAATAATCCATTGTGGATTGTACGCTCTAATGCTCAAATGAGGGAGCACAAGGCAGATCGTATTATGGATGGCAAGGACTATACATTGCTTGAATACAAGGCAGATAAGCAACCTGTCGGCCCATATCCAGTCATGAAGGATTTTACACAGAAACGAATCTCCCTTGAATCAGATGACATGATCTATCTCTTTTCTGATGGTTTTGTAGATCAGTTTGGTGGGGTAGATGGAAAAAAATTCAAATCGGCACATCTCAAGGAGGAAATTCTATCCATGTCAAACCAGGACATGTCTGATCAATCGAGCATATTAGCTGAACTTTTCACTGATTGGAAGGGTGAACTCGATCAAGTAGATGATGTGTGCATAGTTGGTTTTAAGCTCTCCTAAAGTTTACCTTTTCTTCGCGCCAAGAGAGAATCAATTGAAATTGTATCCCATGTTTTTGGAAGCAATAGTAAGGCGGCTAGGAGCATTAATCTGAATAGCACATCTTGTACCCCCCAAGTAGGATCCAGTAGCCCATGCCCGAATGAAACGATGATGAGAACAGATCCCAAAAAGTACAAAGCCAAATCTCGCTTGAAGCCAATGAGCAAAAGCAATCCACCTAGCAGTTCTACATAAGATGTGTAGTAGGCAGTTGCGTATGTAATAGACTCAGGAAGGATGTCTTTGAAACTTCCAGCAAAATATTTATAGTGGACTAAATCAACTCCCATCGAGAAGATTTTCCCAAATCCTTGCATGAGGAAAATAAATCCTAGTACGAGACGTATGATGAGGATTCCTGCTGCTCTGTTTCTGATCGTTTCCATACGCTCAATATAAGTACTTAATTAGAATTGAGTTGTGATGACATGGATGAAATTGTTGAGCACTAAAAAAGGTCGATTCAAAAGAATCGACCTTAAACTATGGTTTATTTGTAAAAGGATGTACTTATTTATCTGCGAGATGCGAGATTCTTGATATAGAGGATATAATCTTCTAGTGAACCAGTTAACATCATTTCGACTGCTTGAGTATTTTTGTTGTTGCTTTTCATAATTCAGAGTTTTAGTTGGTATGAATATGCATTTGCAAACCTCGTGCCAAAAATGAAAAACGCCTATTTATATGGGTTTAAGGCCTCTTTTTTTTAAGTAGAATATTGAAAGTGGATTCCAAGCTAAAATTTAATTACGCTCGTTAAAATCAAGAAAATTTCAAGAAGATGTTTACCTATGGATGAATGTGACACTAATAGGTGGAGAGGCGCGAATAGGGTTCACATAAACAAGAGAACCGAAAACGTGTCATAGTTAATTCTTGAGTGGTTTAGTTTCAGAATGCGGTACTAGTGACCGCATTCTTTTTGATCATTACATTGATTTCGCAAATGCCAGGACGTGTCCATCTAGATCAGCCATATATCCAACACTATCCCCCCAGTCGCGGTCAATAACTTTACTGATTTCCAGTCCCCCATTGAGAATTCCTCTATCGAGATATGCTTGAGGGTCATCAACTTTTAGATAGAGTTCGCAGCGTGGAATTCCATTTCCCAAAACTGGACTTGGCAGTTGATCACCAAGAATTTTAGCCATTCCTTTCTCTGGCATTAACCCTAGTTTAACTGATTCAGCTAATTTGAATTCAGTCATTCCTGGTACATGTAAAGCTGGCTCTGATAAAAGCAATAGTTCGTAGAACGATTTACTTTTCTCTTGATCCTCGACATAGAGTATGAATTCGATTTCTTGCATTTTGGTAGATTTCAGTGCTGGATTATAGATTCGACCTAAAGGTAGTAATTGTTTGAGCAACAATTATTACTTCTAGAGTTTGACCTATTTCGTTAACCAACCATCTTTCTGATAGAGTTTAACTCCTTCGTTTACCATTGCCTCAATATTCTTCTCTAGATCTTCGTCAAGCTTCTTTATGTGGAAGCAACTTTTTCCCTTCAAACATTTCTGGTCTTACGGGAACTCCAGATTTCCCCTACGGCCC
>JBLHON010000207.1:0-6759 GCA_047621865.1 Crocinitomicaceae bacterium
ATATAATGCTGGATGCAGACGTTATGATGGAGCAGTAAGAGGCTTTGGTGGCTGTCCAATGGCGACAGATGAGCTTACTGGTAATATGCCAACTGAAAAAATGCTCTCTTGGTTTGATGAGAATGAGATTAGAACTGGAATTGACCCCGTGACTTTGGATAAAGCAATGCAACAAGCACTGAGCGTTTTTCCGTAACCATTGAAAGAAACTGAATTATAACAACTATGAAACGTACATTATTCTACCTCTTTGCAATCGTTCTAGTATCTTCTTGTGCTTCAGATCCAGAGGATGTTATTGATCCTGATGCTGATCCAAATTCTGAAACATTGGATGGTTTCGTTGATGTAACAACGGATTTTTCCGAAACAAGATTTGTTGACCCACTGCATCTCACATTGCTTAAGGAGCTGGATATAGGAGTAATGACGGATCAAGATTCAACGGTTTTTGCATCCTACAGTCCTGAGAATTTCAGAATTCTTCCCTTTAAAGATGGTGCGAAGCTGAAAAATGCGTTCATCCTACAAATGAAAGCTGGAATTGTCTTAAAAGGACAGTCTTTACCATTGAAGGAACGAAATATTGTGGTTTTTGAGCGTGAAGCGGGCAAACTAGTTAAAGTGAACGGCTACAGAGGTGATATGACTGCACTTCGCCCAGGGAAAAATGGAGCAAAAGATTTAATCATCACTTTTTACAGTGATTTAGACGAAACATTCTTCGATTGTGTCTTTAACTGGAATGGGAAGAGTTATGATTTTATTGCAGTGGAAGCAATCAACTGGGGAGAAGGTTTTCAACCCGTGAAAGTATCATTGAAAGATTCCATCTCCAAGGATGTCTATACCCAATTAATGCAAACTTCATTGATTTTCTAATGAAGATATCATTTGTTCTAATCCTCATTCTCCTGGTTTCATGCACTTCAGGTATTCAAATGAATTCCGTAAGGTATGACGATCTTCTCAATGACGGCAACAGCAAGATTTGGCTAATCGACAAGATGATTATCGATAAATCAGACATTTCCATGCGGAATAATTGGCAGAAAGAACTCTTGATTTTCTTTGAAAATGGTCACGTTCAATACCTACCAGTACAAGATTTAGGACATAAAAAGGGAAACATAGGCGACTATGTACTTAATTCGAATGATCGGAAGCTCTCGCTCTATTTTAAAGAGGGGGTATGGGAATTTGACCTAGATGAAATCACAGAAGATAGCATCTATATGATCCCTACTAAAGCATCTGATGCAGAGTTCTCACTTCACATCATCCCATTGCCAGAAATATTTTTCGAGGTTAATCCTTAAAGAAAGTTTTCACGACTGTTCCATGTGCAGTAGTAATTCTCACAAGGTACTGCCCACTCTGTAGAGAAGCAACATTGATTTCTGATAGGGGAGATGACATGATTTCTTTACCATCCATGCTCGTGATCGTCAACAATTGTAGATCTTTCGCTTGAACGTTTAGAAGTTCGCTCGTCGGATTTGGATAAACGCTCACTTGAATTGAAGCTAATTCAGAAATCCCAACAGGATCTTCTTCTTCAACACGAATATCGTCGAGATACAGCTTGAATCCATCATTTGTTCTGTTCACAAAACCAACAAAAATCGTTTGATTGTTGAATCCCAGTTCACTAAGATTTGACTCACGGATTGTCCATGTTGCATTTTCTTGAATCACATAACCAATGGTATCAGTGAAGCTAGTGAGGAGACTATCAGTGGTAGAAACTACGATCATGTAATCATCTGGATAGGAAGCGTCATGCGATTTTGCGTCCCAGTAAAGAATATTTCCAAATGCGCCTAAGGTAATTGCAGGAGTAATTAACCAACGATCTGCTTGACCAATAGGTGAGAAAAAGGAAGTAGATCCCATCACTGTATCACTTGGATTATCAGGATCAGCCAATCGAATCCATGCTTCTGTAAATTCTGACACAGCTGCATCAGGTGTCAACCCATCATTATCAACGATTGTATAATCTATTGGCGCTCCAGATTCAAAATCTTCATTGTAGATTTCAATTTGCGCCATGCTCCAACCAGAGAACATAGATAAAAGGGCAAAAGCAACAGTTTTCTTCATGGTGTAAATTTAGTGTTTTGAACCTTATTCGGCCAAGGCAATTAGAATTTCTTTGTATTCCTGATAGAACAGATCAAACGCGCGTAACTTTTCCTTCATGAATTGCTTTATCATGGGGATATCCTCATCATCGTAAAAATTCAAATTCATTTTCTCCCAAAGAATCCTCGATACATTTCGTCCTGCAATAACACGGTCAAATTCAATCCAGGAAGCAGCTGGCCCCATTGCATCTTCCATTACCTTCCGCAATTCTGTCATCTGCTCCCATAATATGGAACGAATGCCATCGTCTTTAGGTTGGAGGTCAAAGCAAAATCGCGTGGCTTTTCCATCCGTTTCCAGTCGTACGTATACGTCCTTCACACCAGTTGGGTAGTTGATCCAATGAATCCCTTTACCATTTGACGACTTCACATTTCGCATTTCTTTTTGAAACGCGTTCCAAAACTGCGTGTTTCGATCTTTCTTTGCTTCTCTAGACAACATAAGTTCGCTAATTTCGCTAGTTTTCTCGGAAGATTAACAGAATTATACTTTTTTGTCATTTTATTGGTGACATAGATCACTTAAAGAGTGAATTGAAATTCTTTTCTTTGTTCGAACTTATATTTCTAATTATGCGTATTCAGAACATCCTATTTATAGCAATCCTGTCCTTTGCATCTTGCACAGAATCGCAAGTCAGTACTCAATCGGCTACAGAAGTTTTAGCAACTGACGGACATTCAGTAATCACAGCAGAGAGTTTTAAAAATCTCCTAACAGCCGAAGATATTCAGTTGATTGATGTTCGAACTCCCGAAGAGTTTAGTGCAGGAACAATAGATGATGCGCAGAATGTCGATTTCCTAGGACCCAATTTTGAAAAAAATATCGCATCATTCGACAAATCAAAAACGGTATTAATCTTCTGTAAATCTGGAGGACGAAGTGGTAAAGCCAGTAAGAAAATGCTGGAAATGGGATTTGTTAGAGTCATTGATTTATCTGGTGGGTACTCAGGTTGGCCATATAAATAGAGTTTCTTCAGAGTAAGTGTTTTTCTATGGCATGGATTTTGTTAATTTTTTGTTAACACAAAAAAAATGTCAGCATGAAAATAATCTTCTCAGTCTTAATTTTATCAGCTAATTTATTTTATTCACAGGGACAAAATCTGTCAACTGTTCACGCCTTAGAAGAGAAGAAACAAATTGACATCATTGATTATTTGGTTTGTCCAGAAGGACAACTTATTCTTAAGTTTGATGGTACCATTACTATTGTTGAGTTGATCCCACTGCAGGGGAATTCGAGTTCACTGGTTCTCGAAGAGGAACATCCAAAGCAATTGTCGTTTGATTGTGAAGGTGACGTTCATCTGATTTCCGCGAATTATGATTATGAAATTCAAACAAAGGATGAACTCGCCATTCTTCGTAAAGAAGTAGCCTATGCTTTCAATCAAAAAATGAAACCTTGTAGTTTGGAACAGCTATTTAATCAAGAGGTTTTTCTTTATCAGAATGCTTCGGAAGGGGAGCTTCTTATTTTAGCAAATACGAAAGAAGCAAAAGTTGATACAATATTTCTCTCAGCACTTTTTTCCGATGATTATGGCTCATCAAATGAGCAATCTAGAGTGACTTATGGTCAGGGTAGTTCTAACTCCAGTAGAGATCACACCAATAAAAGAAAGCCAGTACATCGTGGAACTATCGTGAGGACAGATGCAGATGGTAATCAAACGACTGATTTTGAACCCAACTACGATGAAAATGCAATGCAGATCGATCGCACTCAATCTCCTCTCAGCAGTGAAAAAAGAATTGGGTATTCTGGATCTGTGAGTGGTTCAGAGCTCTTCATTCTCACAGATATGATTGTTGTTGTGAATTTGAATTTAAAAAAGATGGCAACATTCACGTTTGAAGGAGAGCTAATCAATTCGATGAATCTGAAAATTGATCGTCCATTATTTTGGATTGAAGGAAGCGATCAATTGATGGTAGACCCTGCAACAAAGAAACTCTACTTATTAAGTTATTGTAGCAAAGGCTATCTATGGTACACTATTGATTTGGAACTAGCTACTGGAAAGTTTATTGCCAGAGAACGAGAAAATCAGATCAAATCACTTTGGAAAGTCTATGATGGCGTAATCTTTTATTGCCTGAACAATGATGGTAAACAGAGCATTGAGATTATAGATATCTAGAAAATAGATAGGTTATATAATCAGTTACCAGAAGTTAATTGTAATCCATTTCAGTCTTTTACATTCAATGATGCCTCCTAGCTTATTCCTACTATCTTTGCAGGATGAAATTTAATGAACTCGGTTTATTGCCTGAAATTCTCGACGCAATAAACACACAGGGATATGATACCCCAACGCCTATTCAAGAAAAGGCAATCCCAAAAGCTCTTCAAGGACAAGATATATTAGGCTGTGCTCAAACAGGTACAGGAAAAACTGCCGCGTTTTCGATTCCAATTTTGCAATTACTGCATAAGAATCCAAGAAATCACGCAGGTAAACGACCAATACGATCGCTTATTTTAACACCTACTCGAGAGTTGGCAGCTCAAATTGGCGAGAGTATTAAAGACTATGCACAGAATCTACCAATCAATTACGCGGTAATCTTTGGAGGTGTAAAGCAAGGGCCACAAGTTGATCGTTTGCGCAAAGGAATTGATATTCTTGTTGCAACTCCAGGAAGGTTATTGGATTTAATCGATCAAGGTTATATCAAATTGGATCAGGTCGAGTTTTTTGTTTTAGACGAAGCAGATCGTATGCTAGACATGGGATTCATTCATGACATTCGAAAGATTCTTCCGAAACTTCCAGCAAAGAAGCAAACGCTTTTCTTTTCGGCAACCATGCCACCGGCAATCATTGACCTTACAAAGAAATTACTAATCAACCCAGCACATATTTCTGTGACTCCTGTATCGTCTGCAGCTACAACTGTTCGACAGGTAGTTTATCATGTACTTAAGCCAGCTAAAAAAATGCTCTTGCTTCATCTATTGAAGAATCAAGACATGGATCAGGTATTGGTGTTTTCACGTACAAAGCGTGGTGCAGATCGATTGGCAAAAATTCTTGATAAGGCAAAAATTCGAGCAGCAGCAATTCACGGAGATAAAACACAAGGAGCACGAGAGAGAGCTTTGAGTGAATTTAAATCTGGAAAAAACCGTGTGTTGGTTGCCACAGATATTGCAGCACGTGGAATTGACATTGAGTCTTTGTCGTATGTAGTAAATTATGACATTCCAAATGAGCCAGAAACCTATGTTCACAGAATTGGACGTACAGGAAGAGCTGGAGCAAATGGGAATTCCATTTCGATGTGTGACATTGATGAGAGACCATATGTAAAGGATATTGAAAAATTGACTGGGACGAAAATCGAGGTTGTAGAAAATCATCCTTTCCCAATTACGGATTCTGCAATTAAGGAATACAAAGAAATGCAAGCTGGCTTCGAAAAACAGAACGAGATTCAAAGAGCTAAGCGAAAAGATGCACGTGTAAAGCGTAACGCAAGTGGTGCTGGTAATAAAGGTGGTGGTGGAAGAAACGCTCCTAAAAGAAGAAGGTAAGCGTAGAATTCCGTAGTTTAGTTATTAAGAAACTAGCACATGGCAATTACAATCAAACAACTTCCTGGACCGAAAGGATATCCAATCGTTGGGAGCGCTCTAAGTATCGACATTTCAAACATGCACAATCAGATTGAAGAACTGGCGGCAGAATATGGCCCCGTATTTCGATTGAAATTGGTTACAAATAGCTTGATCATTGTCACTGATACTGACATTGTTCAACATATTTTAAAAGATCGTCCAGAAGGCTTTATTCGTATGAGTAAGGTTGACAGGATCTTGCGTAGACAAGGAGTTCACGGTGTGTTTAATGCAGAAGGTGAAGACTGGAAACAACATAGAAGAGTTGTTACAAAGGGGCTGGATGTGAAACATCAGAAGGCATTCTTTGATAAAATGCTTGTCACTGTTGAGCGTTTGCACAAGAAATGGAACAAGGATGCTGATGAGGGCAAAATAATTGATATCCAACAAGATTTCCTTCGTTTTACTGTAGACATCACCACGTCTTTAGCCTTCGGTTATGACATGAATACGATCGAAGAGCAAGGAGGAGTTGTACAAGATCATTTGGAGAAGATTTTCCCAATGATTTTCAAACGAATTAACGATCCAATCCAATGGCATTTACTGGTTCGTTCGAAAAAAGATAAAGCATACGACAAGGCGCTTGAAGAAATTTACAAATACAT
Source organism: Crocinitomicaceae bacterium (assembly GCA_047621865.1). Classification (GTDB taxonomy): domain Bacteria; phylum Bacteroidota; class Bacteroidia; order Flavobacteriales_D; family Crocinitomicaceae; genus UBA4466. Next base: position 6,402 of record JBLHON010000207.1, read on the forward strand.
CGATCAATTTATCAGTGATGGGAAACAGAGACTTGCAGACAATCCTGAATTATATGAGAAGCCTACGAATTGTTTAGAAGCTATACTTGTTGAGGCAGAGTCAGAGGAAGGGTTTGATGACGAGGAAGTAAAGGGGAATTTGATGACACTCCTACTCGCTGGTCAAGACACCACAGCACATACATTGGCCTGGTCAATTTTTCTTTTGACAAAGGACAGTAAGTATCAAGATGCACTTAGAGCAGAGGCTGATCAGTTACTTGGTGAGGATGCATGGATTACTGATTACGATTCTACAAATCTGTATAAATACACAGAAGCTTTGGCGTATGAAACAATGCGTGTTAAACCAGTGGCG
>JBLHON010000208.1:0-6748 GCA_047621865.1 Crocinitomicaceae bacterium
GGAAAATAAACAAGATTAGAATGCCAAAGAACTTTATTGAAGAATTGCAGTGGAGAGGAATGATCCACGACATGATGCCTGGAACGGAAGAAGCATTGAACAAGCAAGTATCTGCAGGATATATTGGTTTTGATCCCACTGCTGATTCATTGCATGTAGGAAGTTTGGTGCAAATCATGATATTGGTGCATTTTCAGCGTGCAGGCCATAAACCTTATGCGCTTGTTGGGGGAGCAACTGGAATGGTTGGAGATCCATCTGGGAAATCACACGAGCGAAACTTACTCGATTCAGATACATTAAATCACAATGTTGCCTGTGTAAAGAAACAACTAGAGCGTTTTCTTGAATTTAACGATTCTGAAAATGGCGCTGAAATGGTGAACAATTACGATTGGTTCAAGGAGATTAGTTTCCTAGATTTTATTCGTGATGTTGGCAAGCACATTTCTGTTAATTACATGATGGCGAAAGATTCTGTAAAATCGCGCTTGGAAACAGGAATGTCGTTCACAGAATTTTCCTACCAACTCGTGCAAGGATACGATTTTTATCATTTGAATAAAGAGAAGAATTGCATCATTCAATTGGGTGGTTCTGACCAGTGGGGAAACATTGTTACTGGAACTGAATTAATTCGCAGAAAGGGTGGAGGAGAAGCTTATGCAGTTACGACTCCATTGATTAAAAAGGCAGACGGAACGAAATTCGGTAAAACGGAAAGCGGAAATGTTTGGCTTGATCCAGAGAAAACTTCTGCCTATAAGTTCTACCAGTTCTGGCTGAATGCTTCTGATGAAGATGCTGAAAAGTACATTAAGATTTTCACGCTTAATTCAGAGGAGGAAATTGAAGTACTAATTGCCACTCACAATGAGGCGACATATCAGCGCTCACTCCAAAAGGCATTGGCCGAAGACATTACGATTCGTGTACATGGAGAAGATGCCTTGGCGCGAGCAATTGAAGCTTCTGAAGCGTTATTTAGCAAATCCATTGATGGCATAAAGAATTTGTCTGCTCAAGATTTCCTAGACGTATTTGAAGGAGTGCAACAAGCAACAGTTTCGAAAGTGGATTATGAAGCTGGCCTTGGAATAATTGACGCACTTGCTGCAAAGACTGATTTCTTAGCTTCAAATGGTGAAGCACGACGTGAATTAAAAGCGAACGCAATCTCTGTGAATAAAGAGAAAGTAAAGGAGGATTTTGTGTTTACAAAGGATCATTTGATGAACGATAAATATGTTCTCTTAGGGAAAGGAAAGAAAACGAACTTTATCTTGATTGTAGAATAGGAGTTATTACCCCTTTTAAACATCCAAGCGCCCTCGCCGTAGCTTAAGCGAAGGATCACATCCAACATGATTCCTGTACGATTGTCCGTTCTCACCAGGATCAAAATAGTCTCCAAACTCTAACCTACACAGCTAGCGCGATTGTATACTTATTCTTGGTCCCCTTTAGACTAAGTGACTCCAAAAAATGGAGCTGTCTGAGCTTGCGAGTTCTTCATTTTTGAGTCATGTGGCTTCAAAGGGTAAGGACCATATACTGCGCTAAAAGGCTTTTACTCTTTCGCCATAGCTTTCTCCGGCGGCCGTAGCCTCTGGCGAAGGACTCAGCATAGGCGCTTAGCCTTTGAAAAAAGTGAGACGCTTAATTTACATTCAGTTAAGGCTTTTGAATATTTACTCCACTGAAACTTCCCAATCAACCTCCCTCATATTGTCCTGTTTGAAGCGATAGAGAATATTATCATAGACCACAAAACAATGTGTCTCATCCATCTCAACTGCATTCGCCTCAACAATAATCTTGTTCATGTCGTCATCCCAAAACTCAGTATATGAATCATCTGTGGAATTGTATTGAAAGAAATTAAAGCTATTAGATCCATAAATGGACGTTTCATGAATTGTGTAATCTTGGACATTTGTAGCAATGAATGACGTTGTTCTCAACGAATAATCTTCCAAGATTTCACAATTGCCTATTTGAGTAATCAGAAACAGGCGATCACCAATCATATCGAGATCAGTAGAAAAATTGGAAGAATAATAAATCGTGTCGTCATGAATTATATTGTCCATTTTGTCAAAGACCACAAGTCGACTTCCTTTACCGTCATGACGCATAGACAATTCAACTTCCTCTTTCGTCTCTGGAAAAATAATTGCCTCTTCTTCGCTCAATGGAAGTTCAGATTTAAGATCAAACTTTGGCGTGAGAATAATAAGTTGATCTGTTGAATCATTATAGAAAATCGATTCAATAAATCCCGAAAATGGGATCTCCATATGATCAGACATAACGGCCGAATTTAAATCGAAGATATCAACTATAGTGGACTCGCCAGAGTTTTCGTAATGAATCAGTTGCTTATTCTGATTATTCAACTCAAAACGATAAACACCAAATCCTTCAAATTCAATATTTGGCTCCCATGTAGAAGTTGAAATACAATACATTGTTGCGCCACTTCGATACCAGATTGTGGATTCATCACTCGAAAGTGCCACCTCGTAAAGTCTGCCATTTTCAATGAATATAGTATGAACAATTTCGAGCGTGGCTTTATCGTGAACAGTAATTTTTTTCGATTTGCTGTTTGCTACAACAACGAATTTTTCACCCACACTTATCTGATTGCTTGCAAGAAGAGAAGTGGAAGTAAGTAAGATTACCCAGAAGAGTACGATGTGTTTCATGCTTAATTATTTAGATAAATGTAAGAAGATTCCCCAAAATTTGAGCCAAGACTATGGATACGCAACTTTCCAAAGATAAAGGGCGTGGGCCGGAACAGAAACGGATGCAGCTTGTCTATCTTTTGCTTTGAGAATATCTTTGATAGAACTGCTTGTTGTTTTTCCCGATCCTACATCCATCAAGGTTCCAACAGTAGCGCGAACCATGTTCCTCAAGAAACGATCTGCCGTGATTTCAAAGTAGGCTTTGTGCTCATCAATTCTCACCCATTTTGCTTCTTTAACTGTGCAAATGTTTGTCCCGACATCAGTATGCAATTTTGAGAACGAGGTAAAGTCTTGTTTGCCTATCAGATTTTTAGCTGCATCATTCATGGCTTCAAAATCTAAAAGATGTGGTACAAACCAACTCTGCTCCTCTGAGAATGGATCTTTCTGTTGGTGAATATAATAGCGATAAGTTCTAGCAGAAGCGTCAAAGCGCGCATGTTTTTCAGCATCTACAGCATAAATTGTATGAATAGAAATAGAAGCAGGCAACATTCGATTCAATTTAGTCGAAATGAGATCTACATCCTCTATTTCTGGAAGTTCAACATGCAAGACATAATGCTTTGCATGCACACCAGCATCTGTTCGACCACATCCAACAACTTTAATTGGCGAATTCGAATGATATTTACTCAAACGATCTTCAACCACTTCTTGAACAGTAATTGCATTCGGCTGAATTTGCCACCCGTGAAAGTCGCGCCCATTGTATGAAAGTTCGATGAAATATCGTTGCATGGTGCAAAGATACTATTCTAGCCTTTTGGAAATTTCTGAGCTTTCGTTAGTTTAGTTATTATGCCAGCGGAAATTTGAACTTATGCTATAACTTCGCATATCCTGAGAAGTTGAAGAAGATGAGAATGGAGTGATAGGGGCAGAGGCAATTACTGTTGATCGATTTTATTTAAAATTTACCCCGAATGCAGTAATTCGATTGGAAATTTTTTAATCAAAAAAAAGCGGGCCTCTCTCGGGACCCGCTTTAACATTTGCTAAACTAACTACTACTAAACTAAAGCTATTATTGTTTGATGAATCTCTTCAAGCCAATGGTTTGCTGATCTAGATCTAACACTTGCAAGAGGTAAACCCCACCTGGAAGTTCTGAAACTTGGAACTTCGTCAATTGACCTTCAAGTTCTACCTGCATCATTTCTCTACCCGCTAAATCTAATACTCGAATTGCTCCACCATTTGGTGCACTGTCGAAAGAAACAGTCAATAAATTAGATGTTGGATTTGGATAAAGCTTGAATGCATCCAAATCAATTGCTGGAGTTCCTGCTATGCTATCTTGAACAGTTACAGAGTTACAAATTACATCTGTACACGTTCCTGCTGAATCAGCTGCTGTGATTGTTAAACAAACGAGGTATGTTCCAGGAGTTGCGTAATTGTGAACAGGGTCAGTGCTCGTTGAGTTGTTTCCGTCACCAAAATCCCAGCTATATGTTGGACTAACTCCAGATGATGTATTTGTAAATGATGCTGTTGTTAAGTTTGATGTCCATGTGAAACCAGCAATCGCGCTACATCCAGATCCTGAACTATCTTGTACAAAAACAGAGTAGCATTGAGTATCAAAACATGTGCTAAGTGAATCTGTAGCTGTAATGGTTAAGCAAACCAAGTACGTTCCTGAGAAAGCATATGTATGATTTGGGTCTGTTGCTGTTGAAGTGTTTCCATCTCCAAAATCCCATGCATAAGTAGGACTTGGTCCAGACGATAAGTTCGTAAAGAATGCTGAATTTCCTGCACTCGAGGATGAGAAGTTTGCCACTGCTACACATCCACTTCCTCCTGAGCTATCAAATATCGTCACTGGATAGCAAACAGAATCAGTGCACGTTGAGACTGAATCATTGTAGAAAATTGTGAGGCATACAGTATAAGTTCCATTTGCACTGTATGTGTGATTTGGATCTTGTGCTGTTGAAGTGTTGCCATCTCCAAAATCCCAATCGTAGCTTGTGAAAGGGTTGACAGATAAATTAGTAAAGAAGGCATCTAAGTTAGCTGTTCCATAGGAGAAGTCTGCTGCACATTGTGCTCGACCTAGAGAGGAGAGGAGCAGAGTCATTGTAATAAGTAATACGCTTTTCATAATTCAATTTTTAGAGTTTGTATTTATATAGATACAGGGACTTAAGAAAACGCTGCGTGAGGATGGAATAATAATGTGAATTAGATTTTAATTTTGATTCAGAACGCCTATTAGGCAGTGAGAATAGGGGGGAGTCAATAAAGGTTAAAAGTAAAATCTGTATCCGAGTTTAACTCCAGTTCGATACATTCTACTCTTGTAAGTGAGCGAAGTTGTGTTGAATAGTGAGATCCCAGACTTAAACCAGGGCTCTACATACACTGCATGCTTCTCATTGAGCTGATAGATGTATCGCACAGAAGCACTTATGGAGAGTTGTCCACTTTTCTTATAAGCATCACTCGCTAAGATTAAATTTCCAGATTCATCAGAAATTGCTTGTCCAACATGTTTCGAGTAGATGTTAATTGCACCTCCTAAATACATTTCAAGATTTGATCTCGTTGAGAGTCGTGCTCGCCAAGAAACGCCAAATGGGATGCTCATTAGCTGGTAAGAGTTTGATTCATTAATGCTAATGTTTACCGTATCTTCATAAGAAATTGGAACGATCACATAAACTGAATCCATCGCGACTGAATCCCAAATAACACCAGTTGTATCTAAGTATGTATAGGTTGTCGTAATGGGAGAATTCAACTCAAGTTGTTCGTTCAATTTAGAATACTGAACACCTGTATGAAGAGATAATTTTTTCCAAAGAACATAATTTACTCCAAGATCAAAGTCGAGGCCAAGTCGTTTATTTGGTGCAGTTTTGAGTAAGGCTCCAAGGGCCGGACTTGCACTCGTATCTTTTGTTCGCATTTGGAATGTAGAGATTCCAGCAGAGAAGTCTATGGAGAATCTACTTGGTTTTTTGCCAGGAGTAATATCCCCAAGCTTTTTGTCTTCTAAAGAACGATCTGGCCCACCTTTAATTTTCTTTAGATCCATTATCGACATTAAGATAGGGGAGTATGACTCTTTAATTAATGGTTTTGAATCATCTGACTTAGCTGGAGTTAATGGATCATCTAGTTTTGTTTTATCAGAGATGAGAGTGATGTCTGTGTCCAGTTTGTCATCCACTAACTTGTCATCTATGAGTTTGTCATCTATTGGAAAAGCTTGCGAGCCTGAAGGTCTATAATTGCCATTAAATCCTGAAGAAGCAAGATTCTTACTTAATTGATCTGAGGAAACGTATTGAATTGATGTTCCATGAACGTAATTATAAGCATCAAACCAGCCTGGACTAGCAGCTATTTTCAGATGACTAGCCACCCCTACATTTAAAATCCCACCTTGATTGAGGTTTGTTTGATTGGATTCAGTGTCGCTTTCGGAAGTGTTAGAAGTTGATGTCGTGTTAGTATCAGAACTGTTTTTTGAAGTTGAACTTTCAGAAGTTGAATTTTTTGAAGATAAACTTTCAGGAGATGAATTTTCAGAAGATGAGTTTTTTGAAGATGAATTTTTAGAAGATGACGAATTCTCTGATTTCGATTGGTCTGTTGAAGTGTGCTGAGGTGAAGTGAGATCGTTTTGGGCAAGTTGGTTTCCCACGTTCTCATTTCCAGTATAAATCATGATTCCAGTAACTGTTAAGCCAACAAGAAGAAGTCCTCCTAGAAGGAATAACCAAGTACGTCTGGATCGTGAAACTGGTACAATAAGTGCCTCAGTTTTAGCCCAAACATCTGCTGGAGGAGTCATTTCGAAGCCGTCAAGCTTTTGCCGAATGACTTCGTCGATATGGTTGTTTTCTTCAGACATTGCTTATCTCTGTTCTGGTTAATAATCCTACAAGCATTTTTCTGGCCCTCGTTAATTGTGACCGTGAAGAACTTTCTGTGATGTCCAGCTCTTTTCCTATTTCTTTATGACTATAGCC
>JBLHON010000209.1:0-6728 GCA_047621865.1 Crocinitomicaceae bacterium
TTGAAAATGGAATTCCACTTGGGGCATGTTTAAATGTCAATATTCCTTACGTAAGTGAGGATGAATTCAAAGGAATTAAGGTCTGTCGCCAAGCAAATGCCTACTGGGAAGATCGATTTGATAAACGTCTAGATCAGTTTAATAGGACATATTATTGGTTGACAGGTGATTTCAAAGATCAAGAGGAAGGAACGGATACAGATGTTTACTGGATGTCAAAAGGGTATGCAACAATGGTTCCTACACAATTTGATATGACGGCATATAGTGTAATCGAGAAATTAGAAAATTGGAATTTATGAATATAAAAAAGTGGTCATGGGGGCATACAATTGGTGGTTTATTAGGACTACTGACTCCACTTTTAGTGGCACCTTTAGTATTGTTGTTTCTTTCGTACGTGCAAGAATATTACTTCGAAATGTTGTGGAGTAAATTTGCAAATAATGATCCATACAGGATTAAGATTCTAACTATAGCTATCATCGCTAATCTAATATGGTTTTACGTATTCCTCAATCGAAAGAAATATGACACCGCGATGGGAGTTATTCTTGGCTCTGTTGCATTTGCACCCTACGTGGTTTATGTCAAATTTTTCTAACTGATGTCCATTTCAAAGAAACTCTACATCATTGCTGGTGAAGCCTCTGGAGATTTGCATGCTGCCAATCTTATGCGGGAGTTAACCAAGCAGGATGGTTCGTTGGATTTTAGATATTGGGGAGGAGACAAAATGCAGGAAGTTCGCCCTGGATTAGTGAAGCACATCCGTGAATTGGCCTTTATGGGATTCTGGGAAGTGCTGAAGAATTTGCGTACGATCGTTAAGAATATAAAATTTTGCAAAAAAGATATTCTCGAATATAAACCAGATGCGATTATCCTCGTAGATTATCCTGGATTTAATTTACGAATCGCAGAATGGGCAAAAGAACACGGGATTCATGTTATCTATTACATTTCTCCTCAGGTGTGGGCATGGAAGCAAAAGCGTGTGCACAAAATCAAAAAAGTAGTGGATGATATGTATGTCATTCTTCCATTCGAAAAAGCATTTTACGAGCGATTTGATTATCCCGTGAATTATGTTGGGCATCCACTCCTAGACGAAATTGCCAAGCATGGTTTTGATGAAGCACAGAAACAAGATTTTATTGATCGTTATGCACTCGATGATCGACCAATTATAGCAGTGCTACCTGGAAGTAGAAGGCAAGAGGTCAGCAAGAAATTACCGATTATGTTGGCTGCTTTGAAGTCGTTCAAGGATTATCAGATTGTTATCGCAGGGGCGCCCAGTTTAGATGCTGCTTTTTATGCGCCATTCAACAATGAGAATGTTAAAATGATCGCCAATGAGACTTATCAGCTTCTGGCATGTTCAACTGTTGCTGTGGTGACTTCTGGAACTGCAACATTGGAAACAGCACTCTTCAAAGTGCCCGAAGTTGTTTGCTACAAAAGCTCTCGAATGTCTTATGAAATTGCCAAACGATTGGTGAAGGTAAAGTACATTTCATTGGTTAATTTGATCATGGATAAGCAAGTAGTGAAAGAACTGATTCAAAACGATTGCAATGAAGAAGCAATTCGGAAGGAAGTGACACGGTTATTGAAGGATGAAAATTACATAGCAACCCTTCAGGAAAATTATGTTAATCTAGAAAAAATGCTTGGTGGTGGTGGGGCTAGTGCTAAAGTAGCACAATCATTGCTAAGTAAATTGTAACTAAAACGACTCAGCTAGCGTTTTGTTGATATTATGAGAGGATATCTTACAGCCTTAATTCTATCTACTTGTTTTTTGGGATTCTCCCAAGAGATGAGAATTGGTATCCTCAGATCTCAAACAGTTAAGCGAGTTAGTTTCTCCTACAATAATGGTACATACAATGTTTATGGAGATGCGAATCACGTTGGGTCAATAATAGCGAATCAATCGATCGAAGTAACAGTGATTGGTGGAAAGCTTAAACTGAGCTATAATGGAGTTGATCAAGGAGCCTTTAGCATTATTTCTGTTCAAGGTTCTGGGGCAATGGCTGTCAAATCAATCTCTCCAAGCGTTAAAGAACGAAAATATCAAAACAGTTTTGAGATCACACTTCGGTCAGGGAAAATTACAATTGTCAATCAAGTGCCAATGGAGAATTATCTCTGTGGAGTTCTTGAATCTGAAGCGGGTGGAGGTCGGCATGCTGAGTATTATAAAGTCCAAGCTTTAATGAGTAGAACCTATGCGCTTAAAAACAAGGTGAGACACAAGGAAGAGGGATTTAATCTTTGCGATGGCGTGCATTGTCAAGCCTACCACAATATGTTGCGATTTACACCAGCAATAAGAATAGCCGTCCGCGAAACGAAAGGTGAAGTATTGGTTGATAAGAGTAAAAAAATTGTGACGACTTATTTCTCGGCCAATTGTGGAGGACAAATTTGCGATGCTTCATATGTGTGGAATACCTCTGTGCCGCATGTACAATCTTTTCTCGATACGTTTTGTATTCATACGAAGCAATCCAGGTGGACTAAACGAGTAAGTCAGAGTGCATGGAAGAAATTTCTCGTTAATCAATATGGCTATCCAATTCACGATTCTGCGATGAATGCAATGATTTACGACTTCACGCAAAATCAACGCAAGGCATTCTACATTCATCCATCCCTTGGAATTCCACTTCGAGATTTGCGCACTCAATTCAATTTAAAATCAACATTTTTCAGTACACATCCAGAGGGAACGGACGTTGTGATTGAAGGGCGTGGGTTTGGACATGGAGTTGGTTTGTGTCAGGAAGGAGCAATGAATATGGCGCAGGATAGCTATACGTATCAACAAATTGCGCTCTACTATTTCACAGGATTACAAATCAAAAAATTCGCTGAACTTTAATCTGATCAATACTTCCCATTCCTATTTATGCCAACCTCCCAGGAATGACTCTATCTCCAATATTAAATGTTAAGCTGTCGGCGACGTCATTTTTAAACGTGTAATCTACAGACATCTCAATTGCCACTCCCATCAAGGACAACTTATTCTCGGTCACTGGGATCGCCCTCACCATTGGTTGATCGTTAATAAATAAGCAAAATTCGCCATCGATTAATCTGAAATTAGCTATCACAGCCGATTCTAATGGAGGAAAATCTGTACCTGGAAGTCTAAATCCTTCTGGAACCCAAAAATTACATGTAAAACGCTTTAGAATATTTAGGTCAAATTTCTCGTCGGTTTTCAGACTATCATATAGCTGTGGTGGAATTGTTCCTGGAGAAAATAGCTTCAATAAATTTTCATCTGCTGCAACGTCAAGTACCAAATGCACTCGCTTGATATCACTCTTGTTAGTCACTGAATGAGGCATAGAGAAATCGCCATACCAAAGTTCGCCTTCTTGCCATGAGCAACGTTTGTGATCAAGATAAAACTCTACATCCTCATGAGTGATCACAGGCAGGTGCAGCCTCACGACACGTCCAGTCAAAAAAGTATCAACATGCTCATTAATGACGCCGCCAGGCTCTAGATCTAAGAAACGAACAAGTCTAAATTGAAGGTCAAGTTCTGCTATATAGGGCAAGTATTTTTCAAGATTATCCCTCGATCCTCCAAGGGTATAGATCGGAAGTGCATTCCACAACGTATTTCCATCACCAGGATAATTTGCAGGTTTAGTCTCAATATGACTAAGTGCATGCAATGCCTCGACAAGCAATTTTTTATCAAAGGCTTTATTTAATCGTACTGCTGATACTGACATGGTTTCAAATTTAGAAAAGGTTAGAATTCACACTTTTCCTCGTCTGATAAGTGGTTATTCATAGCACTAAAGTTAGAAAACTATTCTGACAGACAAACTGTCCAAAAGGATTTTTTATGGTGATAATAGATCGTACCCAGAACACTAACTGAACGAGATATTTCTTCTCAATCTGCTACTACTGACAGGCTGGAATTACTTGCGTGTATAATTGTGATTCAACCCCTGTTTCAGTTAAGGTGAATCCGCAATCAATATAATCAATTTCGTAGTGAACATCAGGACTGCTGAAGAAGTAGACCATTTCCATCCCGCGATGATTAAGTAGACCTAACTCAATTTCCTTTTTGTTTTTTGCCGTATAATAATGCCAGGTATTCTTTCCATTTTCTTTGGTCGTACACTTGAGGTATTCAATTACGTCCAAGTGATTAGATTGAAAAATTCGAACCTCACCACGATCATCAGCAGCTACATCTGGAGTGTTTTCCTCTGGATCAATGACCTCCAATGTATCTGGAGTAACAACAGCTGCATCATCAATTGCTTCAGAACAAGCGGCTGCAATTAATAGTATGAATATGGCGAAAACGATTTTTTTCATGGTGTTAGATTAATGTACTCAAATCTACCAAAATCAAGCATTAAGTCAACATTACTCGTCCTTTATTTACTTTATAGAAGCGTATATTTAGATCATAATTTCTCTAAGGAAGAATCGGCCTACACTCACGAAACAAAATCCACTTATTGACGTCAAGTTGCTAAGAAGAACCATGGGCGTGGTAGGATTTTTATTGCCAATCTTAGTTTTTTTTCAATCGAGAATAATGGATGATTTTGATGAAATCTTGCCATCGATTAGCAATTACTACCATACGAGTTCACAGGATACGTTTGTAGGAATACTTTGCATTATTGCAATCACACTATTTGTTTACAAAGGGCCTGAGAAAGACAATAGAAAGGATCGAATTGCATCATTTATTGCTTCTATGACAGCACTAGGCGTGCCATTTTTTCCGACAAGTTGTGTGAATGTACCATGGTGTATTGAGTTGGAACCCAACTGGACACAATATGTTCATGTCCCATGTGCTATTATCCTCTTTTCTACATTTGGGTATATAGCGTACGCATTATTCACCAATTCAGGCACCCAAGTGAAAGATCGAAAACGAGTTTGGAACGACATTTATGTAATTTGCGCTTGGACGATTTGGGCTTCTATTTATGCCATGATAGCAATCTCAATTGGAGAGGAAATTGACGAGAGTTATACGTTTCAATTGGGAGCTGCTCCTCCAGTATTTGTACTAGAGTGTATTGCTCTGGCGGCTTTTGTGATTACTTGGCTTGTAAAAGGGGAGGTTGTACTCAGAGATAAACCAGTGGATATTATTCAAAAAAAATGACAAAAATATCCTCGTCATCTTTTTTGAAAAATTTCTTTTCACGCGCAAATCGTTCTACCTCGGAGCGCTTGTTCAATTTATCCAATGTAGATCTTGTTTCGAACAACTGCAACTGAACTTCAGCTTTTGCAGTTTCCAACTTATCTAGTTTTCGCTGGTGTCGAATGAGGGTAAAAATGTCGTCCTCAACAAGAAATAAGCTGTATGCCAGGAAAATGACTGTCGCCAATATGAATTTGTTACGAAGATATGAGAACGTTTTCTTCATACTTCAAAGCTACAGGAAAGTGATGAATGATTTTCTCACTCAGAAATGATTTATTCAGAATCAATTGTGCAAAAGAAAGAGCGAAACCTATTGGCCCCGCTCTCACGCTAAGAAAAAACAAATTCCATTGACAAAAAGTACAAACTGTTAAAATTAACGTCGAGATTAAATGAAGTTAATAGTTGGATGATACTGTTTAATTTCTGACACTTTGCTCGTGACGAATGGTGTTATCAGGATCGTATTTATTCTTTAATCCTTGAAGCCTTTCGTAATTATCACCATAATAAGCAGTGTCCCATTCCTTAAAATCAATGTTGGGATAATTTCTGTATTGGGCACGATTTCCATTCTCATAAAAGAGGTCCTGAATCTTTTTAAAGGCTTTTAAAAGCTGATTTCTCTGTTGATCTTTTCCTTCACTCCAGTAGGACTGAAGTTCACTTAAATATTCATATCCTCGATGGGCGTAGCTGGATTGTTTCTCATACGAAGAAGAGTTAATGGCTCCACCCAATGTGTTAATTTGATAAATGAGACCTGGGGTTGTTACAACAGTCGACAATACCTCATCTATACATCCTTGTATTTCGGAAAATTCTGAATAATAGCCTGCTGACGAGTTTTTGAAAAAGATAGGTGTCTGAATTCCATAGTAACGTTTCAATGCTGAAGGAATATCGGCAGTTTGTGATGATGTGGTTTTATCACAAATAGGAGAAAGAGCATCTTCCATGGCTTGTAGTTCAGCCGATTCGCCTTTGAAATAAGTCACCAAAATAGTCAATGAACGTCCATTTAAGACAAATGCTGAGAAGCAATGCCCAGGTAATTTTGATGCATGTGTGAACCATGTTTCCAACAATAATCTGGCTCTAATCGAATCTAACTTATATGCTTTGAACTTTCGCGTAGAAAAATCTGTCGGAATTGGTCGAGTGCGGAATATAAATGAAGTTACGATCCCGAAATTGCCATTTCCTCCACCTTTCAATCCCCAAATTGCTGGATGATTGGAACCAACTTCGTGAATTTTTCCATTTCCATCAACCATGGTGGCAGAAATCACATGATCACATGTGAGTCCGTATTCTCGTGCAAATAATCCATAGCCTCCACCTAATGTAATTCCACCAACTCCCACTGTACCACAAGATCCAGCTGGGAGAAGTCGTCCTTTTGGCAAGGTGTCATCATAAACATCTTTTAAGAGACATGCTGGCCCAACACGCATATTTTCCTTGTCCAACCATTCTATTGTGTTGAGTAAGCTTAAAT
>JBLHON010000210.1:0-6710 GCA_047621865.1 Crocinitomicaceae bacterium
GCATTTTAACTGCTAGTTCATCATCATTCGTGAAAATCGCACCTCCATCACCATAGCAACCTAAGTTCTTAGATGGAAAGAATGAAGTACAGCCAATTCGTCCAACTGTCCCAACTTTTCCTTTCGTGCCACTATCAGGATTAAAATCACTCCCTATTGCCTGAGCATTATCCTCTACAACTGGGATTCCATGTTTATTGGCCACAGCCATAATTTCGCTCATGTTCGCGGCCTGACCATAGAGATGTACAGGAACAATTGCCTTCGTTTTTGACGTTATGGCTGCTTCAAGCTTTGTTGGATCAATGCAAAACGTATCTTTTTCCACATCCACAAAAATTGGTGTCAAGCCAAGTAATACGACCACTTCTGTAGTTGCGATAAATGTAAAAGATGGAGTAATTACCTCATCTCCCGGCTCCAAACCAAGAGCCATCAAAGCAATTTGCAATGCATCTGTGCCGTTTGCACAAGGTATGACATGCTTGACTCCAAGGTAGCCTTCAAGCTCTTTTTGAAATTCTTGAACTTCTGGACCATTCACAAATTGTGCGTTTTCCATGACATTCACAATCGCAGCGTCTACTTGAGGCTTTATCTTTTGATACTGGGCGATTAAATCGACCATCTGTATTTTTCTCATCTAATGTTATGTCTTTAAGCGGCGTTAAAGATAATATATATTGTGTCAATTGCCATGTGCTAAACGCTCAAAAACTAGAAGTATTATATCCTTCGAATTGTTCGTCTCATGTCGTTTAACGGAATTATCTGTCAGTCCATTGAAAACACAATCAATGTTAGTGATTAACAGAAATATTTCTCGTTCATCCATCCAAACCAATTAAACAATCAAGAGACTGTCTTTGGGCAGTCTCTTTTTTTTTGTTAGACCTGCTTGTTTAAAGCATAAAAAAGCCTAAATCACACGTGTATCAAATAATTGATGAGTACTTTCGTTTTCAGTACCGTTGAACGCATTAAATAGCACATGAAGACAATTTACTTTTTATCGATTTTCATTCTACTTTGCATTTCACCAACTCAACTCCATGCTCAACGAAGTCTTGCTGATACAACGATTGGCACCACTTGGTTAGGAATTCAATATGGAGGAGGATTCCCGAGCGGAGAATTAGCAGAACGCTATGGTTATTTGAACCATGTAGGAATCATGGTTGGATATAAAACCTCGAAAAATTGGGTCTTTGGAATGGACGCAAACTTCCTCTTTGGAGGTGATGTTAGACTCACAGGAGTATTTGATCATCTGACGGATTCCAATGGGAATATCACGGACATAAATGGTGATATTGGGAATGTTAGAGTTGCAGCACGTGGACTTTATGTGAACGGAATTGTTGGTAAAGTAATCCCTGTTTTAAGCCCAAATCCAAACTCTGGAATCCTGATTCATGTTGGATTTGGATACCTTATTCATCGCATGCGAATTGAAACACAAGATCATGTAGTTCCTCAACTGGAATTAGAATACAAAAAGGGATACGATCGTTTGAGCTCAGGCGCGAACGTTAGTCAGTTTGTGGGTTATGTATTCATGGGCAATGAAGGAGCCGTTAATTTCTATGGTGGTTTTTATGCACAAGAAGGATTTACCTATAATCGCCGTACCATCAACTACGACACACCAGAAATTCCAGTTTCCACAGATCTTAGAATTGACGTGCAGCTGGGCTTCAGAGTAGGTTGGTTAATTCCAATTTATGAGCGACAACCCAAAGAATTTTACTTCGACTAATGCATCTGCTGTACAACCTAGGTGTTCATGTCTACGGATTTGCGATTCGAATTGCATCTCTGTTCAATCCAAAGGCTAAAAAATGGCAGATTGGTCGCAGAAACCTTATTGCACAAATCCCAGATCTTAGTGCTAAAAATGTAGTTTGGTTCCACTGTGCATCCTTGGGCGAATTTGATCAAGGACTTCCATTAATGAATAAGATTAAAGCAGAACGACCAAACACTTATTTACTCGTCACTTTTTTCTCTCCAAGTGGATTTGAGCATTATCAGAAAAGAGAGCATCAGGCTGATTATGTCTGCTACTTGCCATTAGACACTCCTTCAAACGCGCGGCGATTTCTTGAAAAAGTGAAACCGAAATCAGTGTTTTTCATCAAGTACGAATTCTGGGCAAATTACATCCTCACGGCAAAACGGCAAAAATGTAAGATTTACAATGTGAGTGGTCTTTTTCGGGAAAATCATCGGTTTTTTAAATGGTATGGAAGCTTTTTTCGAACTGTTTTAAATCAATTTGAATTCTTTTTTGTTCAAAATGAAGCTTCTAGGATTTTGCTGGATGGGATTGGCATCCCCAATGTACTCGTTACTGGAGACAGTCGATTTGATCGTGTTATCGAGAACAGTCAACAGGCATCATCCAATGAATTGATCCAGGCATTTAAGGGAAACGATTCTTTGCTGATTGTTGGATCTTCATGGCCAGCAGATGAATCACTTCTCGCTCCATGGATGAACAGCTCTACTCAAAAAATTCTGATTGCACCACATCAAATTGATGACAAGCACATCTCTCAAATTCAGCAAGGAATTACGCGGAAAACAATTCGTTTTACTCAAGCCACTCCAGAGACAATAATTGATGCAGAAGTGCTCATTCTCGACACAATAGGACTCTTATCCAGTGCGTATAAATATGGCGAGGTTGCCTACGTTGGAGGAGGGTTTTCTGGAAGTCTTCACAATATTCTTGAACCAGCAGTATTTGGTTTACCAGTGATATTTGGCCCAAATCATACGCGTTTTCCAGAAGCACAAGAATTCATTGATCAAGGATTTGGATTCTCGGTTTCATCAACGGCAGAATTCGAACAATCGTATAAATATATTCTGAATGATCTTGCAACAATTAGCGAGAAAGAGAAGCAATTCGTCAGTGAGAGTGCAGGTGCAACAGAACGCATTCTAGCGCATATTAGTTCCAACTAAGCAGTTTAAATTCCTTGCTCTGGTCTGTCGTGGCATAATACAGTTGAATTGTTCGAATTAATTTCTCAGCAATTGTCCACTTCGCATTCCTCGTGCTCATCACTGCGACCACCTCTCTAGCTGGAATCTCTCCAGACTCAGATCGAATGCGTTTGTATTTTGGTGAAGGCTTTCCAATTGAACGCTCAGGAACAAGTGTATATCCACCATGCAATTCAACCATTTGTTTTAAGAGTTCCATGTTTCCACCCTCGTAATTCCAATCTTCAGGGGCGTCATTATTTAAATGACAAAAGTGAATCATCTGCGTGCGAAGGCAATTGCCTTGAGTTAACAGCCATGGATGATATGACTCTAATTCGTTTGTTGAGACTTCTTTCGCCTTGATTTGGGGAATAAACGCCAGAATTTCTTCTCGATAAAGAACAGTGGTACGCAATTTTGGTTCTATAACTGGGCCAGCTAGAATACCTAGGTCGATCTTCTTTGTGTCCAAAGCAACTAAGAGATCTTCCGTTTTCATTTCCACGATTGTTAATTGAATCTCCTCGAGAATCTGCTTCCATTCTTCGAATAAATCGGGCAACATATAAGTTGCAATGGTTGGAATTATCGCAATTCGAATGCGCTCTTTATAGATTCCCTTCTGTTTTTCGGCGAGCACTTTAAGCTGCTGATATTCGTTCAAAACATCTCGGATAATAGGAATAAGAGATTCCCCGAAAGGTGTCAATTCAAGTGGTATCGTTGAGCGGTCAAAGATTTGAGATCCAAGGGTTGATTCCGCTTTTTTAAGTTGCATTGAGAGCGTTGGCTGAGTTACGAAACAAGCATCACTCGCCCGTTGAAATTGACGTTCTTCACTCAATGCCAAGATATACTGCATCTGTTGAATTGATATCATATAGTTATTCTTTATGAGTGTATAAATATAATCAATAATAACTATGAGATAATTCGAGCTAACTTTGTACCTGTGACAACAAAATGGTCGAGTTTGATTCTTAAAATCAGGTTAAAATTGACTAATTTCGCGGCACGAAGATTATGTACAAATAACATACACTAAATAGAATAGTAATGGGAGTTTTAGTAGGCAAAAAAGCGCCGTCATTCAAAGCGGCAGCAGTAGTAAATGGAGGAGAGATCGTTCAAGGTTTTTCATTGGATCAATACGTGGGGAAGAATCCTGTGGTTTTATTTTTCTATCCAAAAGATTTCACATTTGTATGTCCATCGGAATTACATGCTTTCCAATCGAGGTTAGCTGATTTTGAAGCACGTGGAGCGAAAGTTGTTGCCTGTTCAACAGACACAGAAGAATCTCATTGGGGATGGCTGAATGTTCCAAAGAATAAAGGAGGAATTCAAGGAGTTACTTATCCAATCGTTGCGGATACTTCTAAAACAATTTCAGAAGCATACGGAGTTTTGGCTGGAGAATACGATTACGATGACGAATTAAACATGATCGCAACTGGACCAATGATTGCGTACAGAGGATTGTTCTTGATTGACAAGAATGGTGTTGTAATGCATCAATTGGTGAATAACTTCCCACTTGGAAGAAACGTTGATGAGGCATTACGTATGGTTGATGCTCTTCAGTTCTTCGAAGAGAATGGTGAAGTTTGTCCAGCGAACTGGCAAAAAGGTGAAGATGGAATGAAAGCTAGCTTCGAGGGAGTTGCTGAATATCTTTCTGAGCATTAAAATAAATATTTCAAGCGAAAATCCTGTTGCATAATGCAATAGGATTTTTTTTTGCTCAAAAATGGATTCTATAAATCAAAAAATGCTTATTCTTAATGGTGAAATCTTCTTTCAGCCCTGACATTATGAAAAAACTATCAAGCATGGTCTTATTCCAGTTAATTACGGCATTGGCATTTGCCCAAAGTCCATGGGTAAAGGAGAAGGGCGAAGGATATGCTCAGCTTGGTTACTCTGGGATTTCAAACTACACTTCAATTTATTCAAATTCAACGAGTTCGTTACCATTAGAACGTGTCATTTCTGATAGAACGTTTCAAGGCTATTTCGAATACGGCATTCACAAGCGAATTTCTATTATCGCTACGATTCCCATCAAACATGTTACATCAGGCGAGCTAGTGAACGAGCAAGTATCAGCAATTACCAATTCGGGTAAAATCACCTCATTTGGCAATGTCGAGCTTGGTGCGCGCTATCAATTTTATAATGGACCTGTGGTTGCTTCAGCACAGTTGAGGTTAAGTGCACCAACAGCATCCTATAACAGTTCAACGGGTTTGAGTACAGGGCTTCCTGCATGGGGCATTGAACCACTGCTAAGTGTCGGACAAGGGAGTAAGGTAATTTATGGTTTTCTCTATGGTGGAGCTGGTTTTAGAACAAATAACTATAGTCATTACGGCCGATTTGGAGGTGAGGTAGGAATCACCTTTAAACAACGGATTTGGTTCATACTTTTTGTGGACGTTGTGCGCTCTTTTAGGAATGGAACTGTGCCTGAGCGCGATGGAAATATTCAGACTGGCCTATATCTCAATGATCAAGAGTACATTGGTTTTGGGCCTAAGTTAGCTATAGAAATCATCAAAGATAAATTTGGATTAAATGTTACCGTGGGCGCTGGAGCGTCTGCTAACAATGTCGCCAGACAGCTTTCATTCTCAGCTGGGATTTATTATAAGTGGAAACCCAAAGAGAAAGTGGTCAAGAATGATTCGTTAAATTAAAACGCGCGTAGTGTGATCTAACATCCATGAAGTAGCGAAATGTCTTTTTGATATGAAGGTTTATTTTGTTCCAATCTTTTTGTAGCTACTCCATATTGAACTTTCGTTCAACTGAACCATCAGCATAAATATACATAAGCACAGTATTGGGGATGTAGTGAGTTTCTCTGCCCATCAAATCCACAATTTTAACGAGTTCACTTGGGTTATTTTCGAGTTCACCAATGTCGGCGACCAATCCATTTCCAGCATAAGCCAATCTACGTAAGTGAATACTAGTTCCTGCCCATAAGGTGTTAATGACAAAATCAACTTTCTTGACATTCAGTACTTCAGCGCTTAGATTAATCACTTCAGGCGTTAAATCAGTTAGCGTGGGTTTAACAAATGAAACATTTTCAGAAGTAATCACATTGTTTAATTCATCTCGGAAAATCAATTCAACATCTTTCACACTTCGTTCCATAAAACTCTCATATTGATAATAAGAATTCCAAAGAAGTACGTGTGAAACAGATGTTGGTGCAGCAAAAGTATGGGTAATTGTTGCTGTACCTTCCAATCCTATATAACCTATGAAGGCAGCAATTACTTGAATATATTGGAATTCCGTCAAACTTGTTGTTGCTGAAGTAATGTTTAATCCAAGATACTCGACCTCAGAATTAGGAGGGTCAAATGCGGGTACAGTTGAGGTAATTGTTTAGGCTTCAATGACAGTTTGACAATTTACTGTGAACAGAGCACATCCAAAAAACACGAGTAGTACTATTTTCATAATGGCAGACTTTAGACTTCAAGGTATGACTATTGAAGGAGATTATTACCTCTTTAACATTCTTTCTTCTATAGTTGAGTTCAGGAATTAATTCCGATTTTTGGTCCAGAATTAAATCCTATGAAAAAATATACAGTTTACCATAATAGTCGTTGTTCAAAAAGTAGGAATGCACTTCAATTGCTTGACGAAATGAAAGCCGAGTATGAAATTGTGGAATATTTGAAGGAGCCACT
>JBLHON010000211.1:0-6630 GCA_047621865.1 Crocinitomicaceae bacterium
GCTACTGGAGAACAAAAAATTTGCGAAGATTTGCGCGATTACTGTTATCACTTTGCTGATAAAATGCAAATCTTGCCTGAAGAAAAATAGTTCATGGCTTCCGGAAACTTACATAAGATGATCGCCACATTGGAAGATCCAATCCAGTATCGTTTGAAACTATCAGATGAATTGTTGGTGAATGATTTCATTGGTAAAGAAATTCGACTTGACTGGAATGGCGTAATTAATTGCCAGAAATGCGGAAAAGTGACCAAAAAGTCTTTCGGACAAGGGTTTTGTTATCCATGTTTTTCTACGGCTGCAGAGGCTGCAGAATGTATTCTACGACCAGAATTATGTCGCGCACATCTTGGTGAAGGCCGTGATCCTGAGTGGGAGGAGAAACATCATAATCAGCCGCATGTGGTTTATTTAGCTGCCTCGAGTGCCGTTAAAGTTGGCATTACGCGTGAACAACAGGTTCCAACTCGTTGGATTGATCAAGGTGCAACTTCTGCTATTCGATTGGCTGAAGTTCCAAATAGATATGAAGCAGGACGAATAGAAGTTGCGTTGAAGGAGTTTTTTGTCGACAAGACCCATTGGCAGAAAATGCTCAAAAATGACATTGATGAATCCATTGATCTAGAAGAAGAGAAATGGTCTTTGGAAGATCAGTTGCCAGCAGACATCATTAATTTTTTCTCAGAAAATGATGAGATTGTGGAGTTGAATTATCCCGTAATCGAATTTCCCGAAAAGGTGAAAAGTATGTCATTCGACAAAACGCCATCCATTTCAGGTAAGTTAATGGGAATTAAAGGTCAGTATTTGATCTTTGATGAAGGACGAGTACTCAACATGAGAAAACATACAGGATATTATGTGGAAATTAACTAGTCTCCTTTTTATAGTGATTTCTTTTGGTTCATTCGGACAATTTAACTGGACGTGGACGGAATTAAGTACCATGCCTTTTCGAACTGCTAATAATGCTGTCTGCGAAGCGAGTGTTGGAGGTCAAGATTACGTCTATTCCTTTGGTGGAATTGATACAACGAAACTTTATTCGGGAATTCATTTGCGCTCTTTCAAGTATGATGTCCTCGCTGATTCATGGTCGGAAATTGCTCCACTTCCCGATACCTTAGGTAAGATTGCTTCAGGTGCATCTTATGTGAAAGACAAAATTTATATCCTTGGTGGTTACCATGTCTTCTCAGGAGGGAGCGAAACTTCTTCTGATCGTGTGCATGTTTACAATCCTACAACAGACACTTATGAGGCTGATGGAGCTGCAATTCCTGTTCCAATTGATGATCATGTTCAATGTGTTTATAAAGACAGTTTGATCTTTGTGATCACGGGATGGAGTAACATTGGGAATGTGGCGAATGTGCAAGTTTACAACCCAACATTGGATCAATGGCAAGTGGGCACGAGTACTCCAAACAACACATTCTTTAAGACATTTGGTGCCTCAGGATATATTATTGGAGATTCTGTCTATTATCATGGAGGAGCATCAGGAGGAACTTTTGGAGCCCGAAAATATATGCGAAAAGGATATATCAATCCAACAGATCCAACAGATATAACGTGGACTCAAATGGCAAATGCTCCAGGGGATGAAGGATATCGTTCTGCATGCAGTGGCGCGGGAACAACAGTTTTTTGGGTTGGAGGATCCTCATTATCATACAACTTCAATGGTTTGGCTTATGCTGGTGGAGTGGGAGTAGAGCCATCAGCGCGAATTTTGCATTTTAGTACACATAACTATCAATACGCGGATGAAACAGCACAACCACATGGCGTAATGGATTTACGTGGGATTGCTAAACTGCCGAATAATCGTTGGATTATCTGTGGTGGAATGGATTCAAGTCAACTCGTTTCGAATCGTACTTTTTTATTAGAAAATCCACTCGTAAGTCATTCAGAAGTGGATGAAAATGATGATTATCAAATCTTCTCAAATGTAAATTCAATCGAAATTCGCACACCTTCTATTCATGCCGGATTTCTTCACGATATGTCTGGAAGAAAATTGGCTGAGTGGGAAGAAAATGATGCCTTTGTTATCAATAGAGACTCATATCCTACAGGAATTTACTTATTTGTTCATCACGGTAAAACGATTCGCATTCGTATTTAATAATGGGGAAAGATAAAATTAGACGCTTTGCTGCAGTCAAAGAATTCGACAATTTTTTTGAACCTGTAATTCGAGAACCTTCTGATTTAGGGGGACGCTGGAGATCAGATTATTTCAAAAACGACAATCCAATTGTCCTTGAGCTCGGCTGTGGTAAAGGAGAGTATTCAATAGGCTTAGCAAAGCATTTTCCAACTAAGAATTTCATTGCGTGTGATATTAAAGGCGCACGGATGTTTATTGGTGCAGAACAGGCAATCGAGCAAGAATTATCTAATGTTGCATTTCTTCGTGCTAAAATCGATTTTATTGAAGATTATTTCATCGCTGGTGAAGTGGATGAAATCTGGCTTACTTTTTCCGATCCACAACCTAAGAAACCAAATAAGCGCTTAAGTTCTGGACCATTTATTGAGCGTTATAGAAAGATTCTCAAGCCCAAAGGAATCGTGCATATGAAAACGGATAGTGATCTTCTCTTTGAATACACAGAGGCACAAATTAAATCTCAAGGCTACGAATTACTAGAACTTACTTGGGATTTGTATGGCGATCTCCCCGCAAACATTGATCCTGTCACACGAGAGATTTTTCATATCAAAACGCATTACGAGAAACTCTTTACCGCCCGAGGATCTGTGATTAAATATTGCAAGTTTAGAATCAATTAGTTTTGAGGGCGATTGTCCGATTGTCCGAATGAATGATGTCGTTCTCGATATGCTTATGCCGTAGCTTTCTCCGGCGGCCGTAGCCTCTGGCGAAGGACTCGGCGAAAGCGAAAGGACTCAGCGAAGGAGCACATCCAACAGTCCATTGGATCATTTCCTTGCCTCAATCACATTTTTCGGGAAAGAAAGATACCTGCATTCTGTCGTTTGAACAGAATCGAATGTCTGACCACTTATTGATGACTCTTGTGCATGCCAAATCTCCTTTGATGATACGAACAATCCTTGCTTATTGAATTCGTTACGATTGGTAGAAAGAAGAAGATCATTTTGGTCATAATAATACACGATTGAAGCAAATTCTTGGGTGCTATTTAATGGCGTGATCGATAGATGATATCCATAGCCCTGGCCCCATGTTTTAACACGCAAAGAGTCATTTATTGTGTCGTATTTGGAGTAGTTAGTCCAGTGAGTGGTGTCATGACCCCAGAATTGATCACTTTTTATTAATCTTCCATCTGCGTCATAATCAAAATGTTTGCGACCTGTTATCCCAGTTGAATAGTCATTGGTTATTTCTTTTGTAATCTCACCTCTTTTATTTTCAAACTTTTTAATCTCTTTAAGGACACCTCCAATTTCGATTTTTTTTGGTGTAGGTTTTCTTAATCCACTTTCTTCATTGTCAAGGCTTCCTACTCCTGAATATAAGGCATACATGGGGCGACCATTGGTAAATACAGGTTCATTCATTTTATAGGTTTTTATTGATGTGATCTTTTCAATTGGGTCATAGAAAACGCTGTCAACTGTCAAACTGGTGGTTTTAAACTGTGACTCATATGTCTTCATAGAACTAAAGAACAATTCACCATTTCGATCAAGTTTATAGATGGTTTCAAGGTACTCTCCCTTGGATGATATAATCGTCGTGTCGTGATCATATCTGTAAAAGGTAGTATCCTTGACATTTCCGAAGCGAGTTCGATAATGGATTGTGTTTTTCAATCTTTTTGCCTCATCATAATTGAAAATATTGAAACTGGTATCTGATCCATGCTGATAGATATACTGAGATTCTATAATATTCCCTTCTTCGTCATAGTTCGTTAGCCAAGATATGACAGGGTTATGATTCTCGTCGTATACGATATTACTTGAAATTAGAAGCGTATCTTGAGCTTGAAGTTGACCTGCAGTAGCCAATAGAATAATCGTGGCAATAGTTTTCATAGAGGTGATTTTCTATCAAATGTCCATTTGCTCAAAAGGTAACAATCTTCACGAGTGATCTATGTTCAACTATTAGCAAGCATATTCGAATCGAAAAAACGAATGCAATCCATAAATCAAATCCAAAAGCGCAGCGTTCTAATAATCCACACCGAAACTTTTGTGAAGGTGTTTACCTTTTCCATTTTCCGACACCTTAGGGAAAGAAACAAAAATGAACATACCTGAATTCTACTTAAAAGAGCAATTTGAAGAATTGAATTCCGAGGCAATCGAGGCTCAATATTTTCATTTATTGTGCGTTACATCTGTAACGTTCTTGGAGGATACATGGTTATAATCTAAAACTACTAATATGCTACGACTCATTTTATCATTCACTGTCTTCTCAATGTGCAGTAGTTTGTCTATGGCAGGATGTAATTATTGCACATCACTAAAGGATGCTTTGGAGAATCCTGAGCAGGTCATCGAGTTGGACTTGCGAGCACAAGGTCTGATAGAGATCCCTGAGTCAATCAACAAACTAATAAATTTAGTAAGTCTTGATCTCTCAAATAATTTGATCGAGACAATCGACTATGGTATGATCAGGTTAAGTGGCTTGGAAAGTTTGAATTTAACGCATAACCCAGGATTCAATACAATGGAGCTTGCAGGAATTAGTTCTTCTTTCCCCAACCTTCGAATATTGAATCTAAGTGCAATAAGTGCTAAATATATTTCTCCAGACATTATCGAATTGGAAGATTTGGAGCAATTGAATCTTTCGCGAAATTCAATCGAATTTTTACCTAGTGAGATTGAACTATTGATCAACTTAACACACCTCGACGTCAGTCATAATAATTTGTTAGAAGCTTTTTGGATGAGTGGATTGTGGAGTGTAGAACATCTCGATCTCTCTCATAATCCTAAACTTAATTTGGCGAGTGTAGGACTAGCTCTTTTTCTTAAAGACAAATTGAAAACCCTCGTGGTGAGTCCTTCGACGAAAGGCAAAGGTCTTCCGGACATGTTTGGAGAGCTCTCTCTCGAAGAATTGACGTTGAGAGGTGGCAGTACCTATTCCATGAATTTGAAATTGGCCAGAAGCCCTTCAATTCGAAGTTTAGTGGTTGATGACGTCAAAATAACGGATTCAGATCGATTTAATAATTGGGTAAATAAATTTACACTCGTTACGTCAATTGAGTATAAAAACATGATCATTCCATCTGGACTTAGTACTATTCAGACAGTGCAGGAAATGAGATTTGTTAATTGCACTTTCAAGGATAAATTGGAACTCAGAAAAGTGAAGAAGGATATTAGTATGATTGCGATCGGAACGAATATCGTCACACCTGGTTATATAGGAAACGCAAAAATTACTAATCCTCAAGAGGTAGTGGTCGAAAGAAACGAGACCATTGATATGAATGCTGAGATGCGGGAAAATAAACTTGAGCCCATCGTTAAAAAGCAAGCACAGGTTTTGAAAATTGATGCAAGCACGCCTCAGCGCGTTTCGATGGAATTCAGCACCTACGACATCCCTAGTGAAGCTTTTCTAACGCAAGATGGTGTAATCTACTCAGGAGAAGTCGAATTGAATATCACTGAGTATAACGATCCTATTGAGAATGCCTTGAGTGGCGTTCCCATGGTCTTTCGAACGGATTCTGAGAATAATATCTTCGCATCATCAGGGATGATCAACTTTAAAGCTTACGATGATCAAGGAAATGAATTGGCTTCTAATCCAAACAGTATCATTCAGGTCGAACTTCAAGATAAACAACCATCTGAGACGCCAGAATTATATGCTTTTAATGATTCAACGAGTAATTGGGAAGCAGAAGGAAGTCTCAGACCAAGTGGATTTGCACGGAGAAAACAGGATTATCTTGATTCATTAAATAAGATTTCAGATATAGGCATCACAAATTTTAAAGACATTCCAATTGGAATTACAATGGCTTTTAAGAGAAGTCGACTTGATCCTTACACCTTAAATTTTGATGTTATAGGAAGAACTACAAGCCTCAAAAGTTTGAAAAGCTTTAAGAAAGATGTTTATACAGGCAATGTTGATCAGCGTTGGGTGGCTAAAAAGAACTCATGGCACATTGATACCATCATGACAGATGATGTTAAGGAGCTCTTGCAAGAGATCAAGAAGGATCAGAAAAAAACTGCGAAATATTGGAAATCAAAGGGTAAGCAGGCCTATTCGCTTGCGCCAAGAGTATTGAGAGAGTTGACGATTACTCCAAACTTTGAGCATGACAATTATACGATGCGATTTGATTATCGCGATTCAACTTATCGACTGCCTGTCACAGCATCTTATGGTGGCTCGGTGCGTAAGGTGCAAACCAAGGAGAAAAGAAACTACATTGATTATGGCAGAAAAGTAAAAGAAGCAGCCAAAGAAAGAGCGATAATAGAGAGATACAAGAAAACTGTTCTTATGGCTCAAGCTAAATTGGTTAGAGAGCAACGAGCGACATTCTTGGCGAGTAATACTGATTTTGAGCAAGCTCGGAAAGAATATCTCCGTTTTGGATTGCAGTCATTTGGCATGGTAAACTGCGACTA
>JBLHON010000212.1:0-6624 GCA_047621865.1 Crocinitomicaceae bacterium
ATTTCCTCATCCTCAGCGACCAGATACAACTCATTTGATTTACCTCTCCAGACACCTTTGTCCTTTACGTTGTATGGCGTTCGAGTTCTTTCAATCAGCCAGACACCTTTGTAGTGCAGGCATGATGCCACGAGAGTTGAATCTACTGTAATTCTATTACGGCCGTAATCAATGATGAAGTTTCCGTTATAATCAATGTACTTGTCGAAATAGTAACGACGATGACTGATGTAATAGAAACCAACATCTTCCCCCTCTGAATTGCCAAGTTCGTGAGGTGAAAAAATGTATTGCTTCTCTGCTGTGAGCAGTAATTCTTGTATTTCAAAATTGTGTCGATTCATCAGTGCCAGGTGCACAGTGAAATAATCTCCTTCCTTCACAAAGAACAGCACCAACAATTCGTTCATGTAGTAGAAGAAAAATTTATTTTCTACAGCTTGCTCCTTGTAGGTACTCAAAATGTTTTCGGCGACGATCTCATTGTTAACGATCGCAAAAGCCTCTACTGTTTCGTACATGTGATCCATTATGGATCCTTTCACCATAACACTGTCGTAACTATGCTTGACTACAAAACCTTTTGCTGTTTGCGTGGCTTCATAGTATTTGATGTTTTTTATTGGTTTGCTAGATTGTGCTTTTTCTTGAGACTGTGCAGTATTTAAGCAGAACATGATAAGTAGGGCAAGGAAGGTTTTTAGCATGATCTGTGTTGCTTCGAGTAAACTTAATGCGCAATTTAGAAATAAATTAGTTGGGAATCGATTCTGATTCAAGAAGTTAAAGCACGGGAGATTCACCTCGAAACTACAAATGCTCAAGTCGGATTTTTGTTGTTTTTAGCTAAAATGTAAAGAATTGAACTTACTCACGTCATAGGTTCAATCGAAGTGACTAGATTACCGATTAGACACTAACTAAAAAACCATAATTATGAGCGAGATTGAACATTTAGAAACATTTAAGGCAACAGCAGAAGGTAAAGGCTGGCCAACAGCAGTAGCAATTACAGGAACAGAATGGAAATTACAAGTTGATGAGTCAGAAGAGGATGGAGGATCAAACACGGGTCCAAATCCTATGCAGTATTTCACCGCGTCTCTTGCTAGTTGCCAGAATGAACAAGCGCAAGTTGTTGCTGAAGAATTGGAAATAACGATTGATAAAATTGATATTTCATTGGAGGTAGATTTGAACCTCGATGGTTTTATGGGAGTAGACGACCATTCAGAAAACTGCTTTAAAAGAGCTGAATTAGTAGCTATCGTTCATGGAAATGTGAGCAAAGATCAAGTTGCTGAATTAGGGAAGGCCGTAGATAAACGATGCCCTATTTTAAGTGTGTTGCGTAATAGTGGATGTGAAATTAAAAGTTCTTGGAGTTTATCTGAGTAATAATTAACCAGAAATGTCATCGGACATGCAGATGTTTCAACGTTTAATGTGAGTGATCTTAGCACATTGAATTATGAAATGCATAAACTGACGGGAATTCCATATGCTGGAATAAATTAAACTACCATGATAGAAAAACTGATTTCCTTTTTTAAAGGATCGTCTGTTGAAACAAAAGGAAAGACTCCAGAAGGGATTTGTCCAAACTGTTGGGGCGAGCAAGAATTCGATAATGTTATTCGTGATATGTATGAGGATAAGCAAATAGATGTGAATAACCACAGTGCCAACTATGCCTTCATCCAAGATTTTGTGGTCAGTCGTATTAACGGAATCCATTTGAAGAAAGGAAACAATGGCATGGAATGTCCAACATGCAGAATAATTCAATTATCATGAAGTATTTAGGCCTGTTCACGGTATTCTTTGCTTTTGCGTTCTCCACAATGGCTCAACATCACGAGGAGGAGGTTGAGAACGAAAACCATCATTGCTTGTTTAAAAAGAACTCTATAAGCATTGGTCTTGCACCTACCTATTCTTTTCCCTTGAATAGTCTAGGTGTAAACACCCGAGTGTATTACAACGTTGGAGAGCGTCTATGTTTTGGACCTGAATTCTCCTATCTGAAAAAGGGAGAAGAATCCATTTATGATTTCAACTTTATTGGACATTTCATTTTTGAAACGAAAATCGCAGGAATTTATCCACTTATTGGCGCAAATTATACCGTAGAAAAAATCCATGATGAATCCGAAGAAGCATTCGGAATCGTCTTTGGTGGTGGGTTTCATCGTAACTTTAATTGGATAACTGTCTTTGCAGAGTATTCCCATATTGAAAGTCATTTGAGAGATGATTTCGCCACAATTGGATTCATGATAAATATCAAATAGTATGGAATGGTATATACCAATGACGATTATTCCTGGGATTGGCTTGTTGATTCTCTCAACATCAAATATTATGTTGTCGCTGAATGCGGAAATCACAACTCTATTGGTGGATAAAGAAAAGAAACTACCGATCATTGAATCGAAGCTTTCACAGCTAAAACGGCTCAGTATCTCCATCGTTTTTCAATACATTGGAGTGCTGCTATTTTTATTCACTGGAATCTTAAAAGTTTTGCTCCCAAATCTGGAGTCAGGCTCGAAAATACTA
Source organism: Crocinitomicaceae bacterium (assembly GCA_047621865.1). GTDB lineage: Bacteria > Bacteroidota > Bacteroidia > Flavobacteriales_D > Crocinitomicaceae > UBA4466. Next base: position 2,563 of record JBLHON010000212.1, read on the forward strand.
TTGGCAATTGGCGTTCTTTCTGTTACAGTTTCCATTCTAATTCTTCTGGTTCATTCCGTTAAAGCTGTTTCTATCCGACAAAAGAACCTGCATTTATAAACGTTCCTTTAACGCCCAATACTTTGCTTATTTGCGTTTATTCAGATGGGGTTATTGAAAGAGTGTTTATACTTGATTAAACAATTCATGTGATTAAGCAAGAATAGAATACTGACTATGTTCCTGCTGATCCTACAGCATATGAAAACCTTGACAATTGCTGCGAGAAGAAATAATAGGCTATTGACCATTGGACTTAATTCTCATTAGCCATCCTTCTAAGGATTGGGATAACCCAATGGATACGATTTTCATTTGAACGACAGTACTTGAATTTGCCATCCGATAATCGAACTATGTCGATGTGGGACTCAAATTAACCAATTGTACAAAGAATCCTTATTCAAGGAAGAGACTTGCTATATTTACCTCTCGAAGAAACGAGTAGGAAATGAGCAATACAATGGTCGCTTAATGAGGTTAATTACACAACATATCTGGACTAAGCGATACAAGCTTCTGCTCTTCTGCTCTATGATGATTTTTGGGATGGGTACAGTTGCTCAGAACAGCACTGTCGATGATCTTAAGAAGAAGTTGAAAACTGCCAAAGAAGACACCAACAAAGTCATTCTTCTCAACGATCTGTGTTGGGAATTACCACCAATAGATTCTGCATCATGTATACGCTATGGTGAGGAAGCAATGGCTCTAGCAAAAAAGCTACACTATTTTACTGGGAGTATTGATGCTAAAAGGTTTATTGGAAGAGCCTACAATTTTTTTGGGGACGGCAAAAAATCAATTAATTATTTGTCCCAAGCAATGGAAGAAGCCACTGCTCATAACGACAAGCCTTCCCTTGCAACAACTTACAATGAACTTGGAACTACGTATGAAAGGATGTCAAATTACGACATGGCATTGCATTATTATTACAAAGCACTGCGAATCTTTGAAGAACTGAATAATAGTGAGGGCATTGCTTCTGTTAAATTGAACATAGCCTTCGTATATCTTTATCAAGACGAATATCAGGAAGCCCTGGAAATCAGCAAAGAAGTACGTCAAGCATCAAGAGGAGGGGAAAATGAAATCATCCTTGGGGTTACGTATTTTATAAGTGGCTTGGCATACACAAACTTAGAACAGCCCAAAATGGCGTTGAATGTGTATGAACACGCTTTAAAAATTTATACTGATAATGGCGAAATGGCCAGAACATCAGAAGTATTGAATAGCATAGGAGCTCTCCATCAAGAGCTGGAAAATTTTCCTAAAGCTCTGGAGTATTATGAGAAATCGCTGGCAATTGATGATTCATTAGGGAATATGGCGAATGTTGCCGTCTCATACGCTAACCTAGCTGGTATCTACGCTGAAATGGATGATTTTGAAAAGTCCATAGAATACTATGATAAGAGCATTGATATAGCCAGTAATCACGGTAGTTTAGAAATGCTGATGACCACGATGATGTATTTTGCTGATATCTACTATTTAGATGGTAAGTATAAGAAGGCATACGATTACCGCGTTCGTGCTTGGCAAATAAAGGATAGCATATACACGAAGGATAAAAGCGATCAAATTATTGATATTCGGGAACGTTATGATACAGAAAAGAAGCAAAAGAAAATCAATGACCTAAAGAAAGAAAAGGATGCATTGAGAACAAAATCTACACTGAAAACTACTATTCTAGTATCTTCAGTTGCTTTATTGTCGCTCATTATTCTAGTGATTTTGATTTATTTGAAGAGTCGAAAATCTAAAGAGAATCACCGCAGGATTAAACTTGAGCAAAAAGCATTGAGGGCACAAATGAATCCCCATTTTATTTTCAATAGTCTCAATAGTATCCAACGCATGTTCATTGAAGGAAATCAAGATAGCGCGAACGATTATATGAGCGATTTTGGCTCCTTGCTTCGAATAATTTTGGAGAACAGTGGCAAATCGACGATTAAATTACAAGATGAGATTGACACGTTGAAACTCTATCTTGACTTGGAAATCATGCGTACAGATGGAATGATCGATTATTATATTGATATAGAAGAGGATCTTGATCTGGAAGGCATTAATGTTCCACCTCTGATTATTCAACCCTTTGTCGAAAATGCGATTTGGCATGGTATACTTCCCACTGAAGAAAAGGGAACTATTACGATACAAATTCGAGTACATTCACCTGAAATGTTAGTCTGTACAGTTGTTGATGATGGTATTGGCATTGAGGTTAGTAAAAGCCAAAAAAAGGCAGAAATGCATAATTCAAAAGGAATGACATTGACAAATGAGCGATTGGGGAAGGTCAATAGTTTGATTGTCGAACAGCTGCCACTTGGTGGAACAAAAGTAACATTACTAATTCCAATAAACGGATGATAAGAGCCGTAATAATAGATGATGAAAAGGATGCTCGATTTATATTGAGGAATTTGTTGGAGAGACATTTTGGCGATAGCATTCGTGTTGTTGGTGAAGCAGACGATGTGAGTCCTGGAATCAAGACGATTGAAAATGCTAAACCAGATTTGGTGTTTTTAGACATTCAAATGAGAAAAGGAACAGGGTTTGATCTCTTAGAAAAAATCGACAATGTAGATTTTGAAGTGATCTTTATTACAGCCTATAATAAGTATGCGCTCGATGCGATAAAATGTAGTGCTTTCGGATATCTCCTTAAGCCTATAAAAACGAAAGAGCTTGGAGAGGTAATCTCAAAGCTTGAAAGTCATATGTCAACCATGAAAACTGACGTCAAGAAACGAATGAACATCTTGATTGAGAATTATGGGAGTGGTGGTGAAATTCAAAAATTGATTATCTCGAACATTGAAGGATTCAAGGTGTTGGAGATTAGTTCAATTATAAGGCTGGAAGGAGATCGAAACTATACACATTTCGTATTGACAGATGGGCGAAAAATCACAACGAGTAAAAGTTTAGGCGAATATGAGAAACTTTTGTCTCAACATGGCTTCGTTCGAATTCATCAGAGTACCATCGTAAGTCTCCGTCATATCACAGGCTATATCAAAGCAGATGGCGGATTCGTAGAAATGGTAGATGGTGAAAGTTTGAAGGTAAGTAGACATAGAAAAGATGAATTTATTAAACGATTTATTGATTAGCTGAACAAAGCGATAATTCAACTGTGTCAATATTCATCCTCAGTTGACCAACCGTACATCGGTCATTTTGAATACAATCCCTCGTCGTATATTTAATCATGATTACGACTCAATTTAACAATCAACATAGTAGAAATAATTGAGATTCGTTCGTCACGATCTGTTGAAGTGATGTCATAAAACGACGAGTATTGAACTCTTCATACAGAGGAATTATTTAAGAATGCTTAACGATCAATTATTACTAATAAAAAAGCTATGAAAAAATTTTTACTATTCGGATTAATATTTCTTATCACTGGAGCAACTAGTGCTCAAATATACTCAGCGAATAATGCAGCCGGATTTGCACCTTGGACAACTACTGATTTAGACAGTGATGGATTTAATTGGCAGGCGGCAGACATATCGGCTGTCACATCTCCTATGGCTGTTTTTGGCGAATGTATCGCTTCATTTTCTTATGATTTCGCTGCTAGTTCACCTTTAACTCCAGATAATCTTTTAGCGTCACCAGCCATAAACTGCTCAGCATTTAGCAATATTAATCTTAGTTGGGCAGTGGGTTCCAACGCTGATACCGGAACCGGTTGGCACCAAGAACACTATGCTGTTTACGTTGTTACAGATCTTACAGCAGTGCAATCAGGAACATTTCCTACCCCAGTTTTTGAAACTACACTTACCGCTGGTTGGACTGTTATCAATGAGTCAATTAATATTGATGCACAAGCTGCAGCGCAACCTAATGTTTACGTTGTAATGCGTCATTTTAACTGTACGGACGAATATTACCTTCTGCTTGATGATATATTGATTACAGGAAGCAGTAAGCTAACGAATATGATTGTCTATCAGTTTGAATATAATTCACCGTCGCATT
>JBLHON010000213.1:0-6590 GCA_047621865.1 Crocinitomicaceae bacterium
CCGCGAAAAATAATTCCCTTCTCAATTGTTTCCTGCACTAAGGCATGATCTTCCTGCTCATGAGTGAGATGGAGGAAATTGAAAAGCCTTTTAATCCAATGGTCGTCTTTCATGATCTACATTCTTTCAGGTACGCTAATTCCGAGCAATCGCATAGAGAGATCAATCACTTTTGCAACATTTCGACTCAACATCAAACGCATGTTCCGCAATTTAGGATCTTCTTCATTCAGCACTGACACACTTTGATAAAAACTATTGTACAATTTCACGAGCTCATATGCATAGTTCGTAATGAGAGCCGGAGAGTGATTGATTCCTGCATCAGCAACTGTTGCTGGAAAGTTATTCAAGTGCTTAAGGATTTCCTTTTCTTCAGCAGCAATTGAAGTAATTGATCCAAGAGTTTCAATCTCATCACCTTTTGCGAGCAAGGATTTAATTCGCGCATGTGCATACTGAATAAATGGTCCTGTATTTCCATTAAGTTCAATTGATTCTTCAGGATTATATGCCATGCTCTTTTTTGGGTCTACTCTGAGGAGATAATATTTCAAGCCTCCCATTCCAATTTTATAGAACAAAGCATTCTTCTCTTCATCAGACATTCCCTCAATATGACCACGCTCTTGCGTCATTTCTTTGGCTGCCTGAATCACATCACCCATAAGTTCATCAGCATCTACAACAGTCCCTTCACGCGACTTCATCTTCCCTATTTCTCCATCAGCATTGCGTAATTCAACCATTCCATACGACAAATGGTAGCACTCTTCAGCCCATGCATAACCAAGTTTTTTCAAGATCAGAAACAGGACTCTGAAATGATAATCCTGCTCATTTCCAACAGTATAAATGATTCCAGTTAAATCTGGATAATCTTTAAAACGATCTACTGCAGTTCCAACATCCTGCGTCATGTAAACGGCAGTACCATCTGAACGCAATACAATTTTCTCATCCAGACCATCTTCTGTGAGATCAATCCAAACAGAACCATCTTCTTTTTTAAAGAAAACATTAGATGCCAAACCTTCAGCAACGAGATCTTTCCCGATTAAGAAAGTCTCAGACTCATAATAGAGTGTATCAAAATCAACCCCCATCGTCTCATACGTCTTCTCAAAGCCTTTGTAAACCCAACCATTCATGGTCGTCCACAATAAGTACACCTGAGGATCGCGCGCTTCCCACATGATCAACATCTCCTTTGCATCACGCAAAACGGCAGTTTCATTCTTTGCAAGATCTTTGATTTTGGCATCAATTCCAGCAATTACCTTGTCGTCTTTTTCATGTTTAGAAGCCGTCAAACGCTCAAATTCTGCGATAACTTTCTCCGAGAATCCTTCCGTCTCCCCTTTCTCCCAAGAAGCTATAATTTCTCGTGCCTGAGCATTGAAATACTGATCAAAGAGTACATAGTATTTTCCAACTAACTTATCCCCTTTCATTCCAGTATTGTCTGGTGTTTCGCGTTCGCCTTTCTCATTTAGTGGAGAATATTCTTGCCAAGCCAACATGCTTTTGCAAATATGAATTCCACGATCATTGATGATCTGAGTTTTAACGACTTTATGTCCATTCGCCTTGAGAATTTCAGCCACTGAGTACCCTAAGAAGTTATTTCGAAGGTGTCCAAGATGCAGTGGTTTATTCGTGTTTGGCGATGAATATTCAACCATTATAGTCGACTTTGAGTTTTCATCTGCATATCCAAACTTAGCGTTCACATCAATCTTCGCTAATTGCTCAAGCCAGTAAGTATCAGAAATAACGAAATTTAAGAACCCATTAATCACAGAGTAAGAAGAGATTGCCTGTGCCTTTCCAACTACATAAGCGCCAATTTTTTCACCTGCCTCGACGGGCGAACACTTCAATATTTTTGCGAAAGGAAAAACAACAAGAGTCAAATCTCCTAGCACGTCTTTCCTCGTTTTTTGAAATTGAATCACTTTCTCATCGATTGTTGACCCGAAAAGGTTTACTGCATTCTCAAGCAGGACTTTCTTTATTAGTGTTTCCATTTTACTCAGCTATACAATTCGCGGCAGCTTCAAACAACTCGAAGGTTACTTCTGCCATTTTATTTGTTTTTTCATCTAGGCATGGGTTGACTTCAACAAACTCCATGCATGCTAACTTATCATGTTTGGCTAATCCACAAACAAAAGTCCTAGCCTCTTCAATCGTCAAACCATTATCTACAGGAGTTCCTGTGCCATGTGAAGTTATTTCTGGATCCATAGAATCCACATCAAATGAAACGTAGACAATATCACACTCTTCCAGTTGCTCCAAAGTTAATCGAAGGATTTCGTCTGCTCCTTTAGCGCGCACGTCTTCAACAGTGTGATTCGTAATATTAAAACGATCAATAATTGCATCTTCCTGTGGTTCAGTATCCCTTACGCCAATAAACACTAGATTTTCAGGTAAAAATTTCGCGCCTGCAGCCCCCATCTCTTTTAACTGCATCCACATCTTCTTTACATCTTCATGTGGCTCGTTACTCTGGCATTCAAGGTTATCCACTCCCAATGCTGCGGCAAGTGGCATTCCATGCATGTTACCAGAAGGAGTTGTATAAGGTGTGTGCAAATCGCCATGAGCATCAATCCAAATGACGCCAAGACGCAGATTAGGATAAGCCTGCCTCAGTCCAGCAATTGTGCCTGCAGCTGATCCATGATCAGACGCCAATAGCAATGGAAATCTTCCTTTACTTATGGTTTCTTCAACGGTAAATGCCACATTTTGAAACACTTCCACAAATCCATTAATTCGCTTAGCGTGCTTATATTCAGTCGGTTGATCTAATAGATGATTCATATCCTTGACCTCGATCTGGGGATATTTTCCGAAAAATAAATTGTTCTTTTTACGCGCAGCAGTCTTCACAGCTTCTGGTCCTAATGACGCTCCTCGCGTACCAGCTGTAATTTCCGACTTATTAATAATGAGTTGAATCTGTTTCATACATCCAATTGGATGGCAAAAATAACATAAATTGTAGGGAAACATCCATTGGAATTTCGCTAGAAGATTCCTCGAAAGAGTAACTTTAGCATTCATCTAACGTTCAAAGAATAAGAAATCTCAGCTATGCATAAAGTTTTTCTTCCAATCATCATGTTGCTCGCCTCTCTTTTCAGTTCGAGTGTAAGTGCACAGTACAGAAAACATTTCACGGGAATGCTCGAATATAAAATCAGTGTTCGAGATACTTCAATGAGAGGCATGGTTCCCGACAATAAAATGATTGTTTACACGAATGATACAGTTGTACGCATAGAAAATTTCACAGGAAACCTAGGTAAACAAGTAGCAATCAAGCATATGATGATGGGTAAATCCTATTTATTACTTGAGACAGATTTCGGGAAATTTGCCCTTCAAATGGATTTGGATGAGGAAATATCTTCTGCTGAACCCAATCCAAATGATACTGTGAGTGCTGATGCAGTTGAATACACGTACAAGAAAAAATGTTTTAAGCGTAAAATATTAGGAAAAAAGGTCAATCGAATAGAAGTATCTCACAAAGATTTCCCTGAGCCAATTGAGTTCCTATATATGAAAGGATATTCTAGTAAAATTGTTGACGCTTATCCAGATATTTCAGGTATTCCAGTAAGATATAGCGTTCCAATGACTGATGCTGTGCTGGATTATGAGCTTGTAAAAATAAGCGAATACACTCCAAATCGTGATCTGTTTGGTATATCTGACGATTACGAACGAATCTCTTTCGATGCTTTCATGGATCGTCTTATTCAATCAAAAGAGACAATGCAAGGCGAAAACGGACCTTAATTATTCCGTCTGAACTAACATTTCGATGTGCATAGTTCCTTCTTGTCAGCTTCTCCTGAGTTGATATCCTGTGTACATTCGTAGGATATTGTACTAGTAATGGCACTCGATAACGAATATACAGGAAAAGTAGAGAAAGAACAGGAAGCTGAGAAGAAAAAATCGAGCCCTAGAAAGTCAACCACAGCCAAGAAAAAGAAGGGAGCAAAAAAAGCTTCGCCTTCCACACTCAATTTCTTAAGAGATCGAATCAATAAGAAAAAGCTGAAATCCAGTATTGGAATTGGACTCTTGCTCGCTGCACTCTTTATCTTTCTGGCAAATTTCTCCTACCTGCTTACGTGGAAAGTAGATCAAAATCGCGTGATGGATAAAGGATTCTTTGAATTCTTATTCGAAGCGAGTGATGTTCCCGTAGCAAATTGGCTTGGTAAATTTGGCGCATGGATTTCCCACTTATTCATTTATAGATGGTTTGGCATTGCTTCTTTTGGGATCCCTCTTCTTCTTTTATTTGTAGGAGTAAAAGCACTGTTCAACAAGGCAATTGTTCCATTGCGAAAAGCAACTTCTGCGATTGTTCTCTTCACAGTTTGGTTCAGCTTGTTTTTTGGTTTCTTCTCAAATCAAGTGAATTATCTAGGTGGAACATTTGGATATCAAGTGAACGATTGGTTTACATTAACGCTTGGAAGATTTGGTTCACTCATTCTAATTGTAGGAATAGGTTATATATTTGGACTCATCATTTTCAACCTAAGTCTGAAGAATATTATCAGCTGGTTCCAAGCCAAGGATGACGACGAGGAAGAGGAAGTTACAGAAGAAGACAATTCAGAGGTTCTAACGGAAGATGACTTAAAGGTCGTCAATACATTGAAGAACGAGGATAAAGTAACAGATGATGAAGCAAACGTAGTTACATTTGGCGAAGACGAGGAGAAGGAAGTTGAGAAGCTCGCTTCCCTTGTAGTTGACGAAATGAATACGAATAATACTGAGGAGGACGAGGAACTGATTGAATCTGAGGACGAGGATTTTTCAATTAATGTTGCTCCTGCAGTCGATGAAGAAATTCTCACCGAAGAAGATGTAAACAGTAAACGGGATGAATTTGGCGAATACGATCCCAAATTAGATCTCTCCAGCTACACCCTCCCTCCTATTGACTTACTGAAAGATTTTGGCACGAAAGGATTCAACGTTGATAAAGCTGAACTTGAATCGAACAAAAACAAGATTGTCAAAACACTTCAAAATTATAAGATTGAGATTGCCAAGATTATGGCAACAGTTGGACCAACTGTTACTCTTTATGAGATCGTGCCAGCACCAGGGGTTCGAATTTCGAAAATTAAAAATCTCGAAGACGACATTGCATTGAGTTTGGCCGCTCTTGGAATTAGAATCATTGCACCTATTCCAGGAAAGGGAACGATTGGTATTGAAGTTCCAAATAGTAAACCAGAGATGGTGAGCATGCGTTCGTTAATTGCTTCCAAAAAATTCCAGGAATCTGATTATGAACTTCCTGTTGTCATGGGAAAAACGATCACCAACGAGACCTATACATTTGATCTCACGAGAATGCCTCACTTGCTCGTTGCAGGAGCAACTGGTCAAGGAAAGTCTGTTGGTTTGAATGCAATCCTTATTTCGATTCTCTATAAAAAGCATCCTTCCCAAGTGAAGTTTGTCTTGATCGATCCAAAGAAAGTTGAATTAACACTTTACAATAAAATTGAGCGTCATTTTTTGGCAAAACTTCCAGAAGATGGCGACGCGATTATTACAGACACGAGCAAAGTTGTCAATACACTCAACTCTCTGTGCATGGAAATGGATGAGCGTTATGAACTGCTTAAAGAGGCACAAGTTCGTACGATCAAAGAGTACAATGCTAAGTTTATTGCCCGTCGTTTGAATCCTGAAAACGGACATAGGTACATGCCTTACATCGTCGTTTTGATTGATGAGTTCGCAGATTTAATCATGACGGCAGGAAAGGAAGTTGAGCATCCAATCGCACGTTTGGCTCAATTAGCACGTGCCATTGGAATTCATTTGATTGTAGCTACACAGCGACCATCTGTCAATGTAATTACAGGGATGATCAAGGCGAATTTCCCAGCTAGAATTGCGTTCAGAGTTCTTTCCAAAATCGATTCTCGTACAATTCTTGATGGCTCTGGAGCAGATCAATTGATTGGACGGGGTGATATGCTTATCAGCAATGGTCAAGAGCTAGTTCGTCTTCAATGTGGCTTCGTAGACACACCTGAGGTTGAAGATATTTGCTCGTTCATTGGAGATCAACGTGGTTACTCAGATGCATTCTTATTACCTGAATATGTTGGAGAGGCTTCAGAAGGATCTGGAGCTATGGATGACGAAGATCTCGATTCTCTTTTTGCTGATGCAGCTCGAATTGTTGTCCTGCATCAGCAAGGATCTGCAAGTCTCCTTCAACGTAAACTAAAGCTTGGATATAACAGAGCTGGACGAATTGTTGACCAATTAGAATCCATGGGAATTATTGGACAATTTAGAGGAAGCAAGGCACGTGAAGTCCTTTATGCTGATGAGGTAAGTCTAAACGAATTACTCGAAAGTAAAGGAATACGTTAACGTTTTCGCTTTGTAGGAATTTGAAAACCAAGTCCTGCAGAAAACATAAATTCATCTGTTTGATGTGGTCCAAACGAAACACCAGAGACTTTTGATCTGACGTAGGTAGCATTTGCAAAAAAGTGAAAATACTTCCAGACATA
>JBLHON010000214.1:0-6588 GCA_047621865.1 Crocinitomicaceae bacterium
GGGGAGGCTGGTAAAATCAAATCAGTTTTAACTCGATAGACGTTGTCCGCGACATACTCAGATCCTCTAAAGTCGAACAAAAGTGTCTCTGATGTTGCGAGTGTTGGGTCTTGTGAACCATTGAGCAGATAAACTCCAATAGTATCTCCAGTTGTTGGAGTTGAAAATCCAGAAAACATGTATCTAATTGAATCTACGAGTCCACCATTGGTTATCGAAAATCCAGGAGACACAAACCAATTGTCAGTGAGCGTGATTCCAGTAGAAGGTGAATAATCATGACCTACGCACGTTGGTGCAGAGTAAGCATCTATAGTTCCATACCCCCAATTGCTAAAAAGAGTGGAAGCTGTTTTGTACTCTATCCAGCCATCTTGTTGAGCTGCATCATCAAACCCAGAAAAATAAGGCAAAGACACCTGTGATTTGAGCTGAAAACTCGTCAAAGTCAGAAGTCCACAAATACTCACTACGCTTACTATTTTCATCTTATTTTTAATTTAAATTTCTATTCTCGAATCAAAACAAACTGTTGTGTTGCGCTCATGTTCTTAGCACTAACCCGTACGTGATAGTTTCGTCCTCAAATACGTATAAATCAGACCAGCCATTATGATTGATGTCTAAAAAACATGCTCCAAAAGGTCCTTTCAACGAATCTGAAACACCTGCCGCAAGGGTAACATCAACGAAAGTACCATCGCCTTCATTGTGGTAGAAGTAAGTGCTAAAAGTGGCCGCATATAGCACTCGATTGGTGATGTAAAGATCTAGAAAACCATCGTTATCATAATCGCCAAAAGTAATTCCGAAAGTGGGCATGGAGTCTGTTGGGATTCCTGCGGCAACTGTAACATCTGTCAGGCTGCCTGCATCATTTCGATAGAGTTTATTACCCGTCATGTCTCCAGCCACATAGAGGTCTTTATATCCATCATTGTCGTAATCTACCCAGAGGATTTGTTTACTATTCCCGGTATAGGGAACCATGGAGTTTATTTGCTGAAATCCACTACCAGTATTCTGATAAAACACAATAGAATCTCCTAACATACCTAGCGTCAGATCGTCCCATCCATCTTGATTGAAGTCGTAAAAAGAGATACCAGTTCCAAGCCCAGAATCTGCACCAGAAGTATGTTGAAGTCCTAATGAGGTAGCAACATCTGAGTAGCTGATTTGCGCCTTCGCAATGAATGGACAGCAAAAAAGTGAGAGTACAAATAGTAATGGTATAGTGTTCAGTGTTTTCATGGTAGAGATTTCGATAGAATAAAGTTAAGAAACTTACGCAAGAAAGATAAAACAACGCGATGAAAGCGGCAACTATTTTTTAGCTTCCATTTTGCTATCATGTTGCGTGAGACACGTTCACTTGCCTCGATTTAGAATGAATATGGACACGTGGAACATCACTTGAAAGTCGTTCAAAAATCACTACCTTTCCTGTGTGAAAAATCTACTTTTATTAATAGGACTGGTGGCTTCTCTGGGAGTGCATGCACAATTGTCGCCAAGCCAAGAAAAGCAAGTAGAATCAATAAAGCGGGTGATCACAACTGCCAAGCATGATTCAACTATTATTAATGCTTGGATAGCTTGGGATGATATTATCTGGCAGGTTGATCCTGACCTTGATTTTGAGCTTAATAGTAAGATTAAAGCTTCCTGCGTGAAGAACCTTAAGAAGTCCTTATCAAAAAGAGAAAAATTCTTTTACGAGAAGAATTATGCGAAGGCACTGCATAATTTCGGGTCTGTCTCTTATGTCAAAGGAGATTACGCAAAAGCAATCAATTTCTTTACGAAGAGCTTAAAACTCAGAGAGGGATTGGGTGATCTACAGGGGGCGGCTAAATCAATTAATAACATCGGAAATATTTACTTAGAGCAAGGGAATAGTTCCAAGGCAATGGAGTATTATGAGCGCGTGCTAGACATTTCTAAAAAATTAAAAGATAGCAACTCAATTGCAAGTGCTCTGAGTAACCTTGGAATCGTTTATACCAATAAAAAGGACACAAAAAATGCGATCAAGTATCAGACAGAAAGTCTGGAGATGAGGAAAGAAATAGGAGATAAGAAGGGGATAGCAGTTTGCTTGAGTAATCTTGGCCAGGTCTACAATGAACAAGGCGATTACGATAAAGCATTGGATTATTATTCTAGAGGTCTTGAGATCTATCGAGAATTGGGAGATGTATTGGGAATTGCAATGTCTGAAAACGATTTTGGGCTTACTTATTTCAATCAAGGGAATTATATAAAAGCCATTGAATTTGGTAAAAAATCGTTGGTTTTGGCAAAGGAAAGAGGAGCAATTGTTCAAGAGAAAGAGGCTTATATGGTCCTTTTTCAGAGCTATGAAGCAACCAAAGATTATGAGAATGCTTTCGAAATGCACAAGCTTTATATTGAGATAGATGATAGCCTTGATCGCGAGGAAAATTCGCAAGAAATTATTCGACAAGAATTTAAGTATTCCTATGAAAAGAAAGCTGCTGCAGATAGTGTGAGAATTGCTTTGGCAGATAAGGTGACAGAGGCAGACAATCGGCGGCGCGTTTTGGAGGATCAAAAACAGGATCAAGAGAAATATGTGCTGTATGGTGGACTTGCAATAGCTCTTCTGTTTGGAGCGTTTGTTTTTAATCGATTTAGGGCAGCAAATAAACAAAAACGAATTATTGAAGATCAAAAACAGTTAGTGGACAAGGCTTTTGAGGATCTTGAAGTAAAGAACACAGAGATTCTTGATTCAATCAATTATGCCAAAAGAATTCAAAATGCGATTCTTCCATCTGCTTCAGTCGTTAAGGAACATCTGAAAGATTCTTTTATATTTTATCGACCTAAAGCCATTGTGGCGGGAGATTTTTATTGGTTAGAATTTAGAGATGATAAAATTATCTACGCAGCAGCTGATTGTACTGGTCATGGAGTTCCTGGAGCAATGGTAAGTGTGATTTGTAACAATGGGCTGAATCGTTCTGTACGAGAATATGGTTTAACAACCCCTGGTGAAATATTGGATAAAACCCGTGAGATTGTCATTCAAGAATTTGATAAGAGCGAGGATGAGGTAAATGATGGAATGGATATCGCTCTTTGTTCCATTGAAGGCTCTAAACTTCAGTATGCGGGCGCCAATAATCCCCTTTGGATAATTCGGAATGGAGCTCTTATTGAAATCAAGGCTGATAAACAACCAATTGGGAAATTTGATAGTCAATCGCCATATATAACTCATACTTTTACACTCGAAAAGGGTGATGCCATCTATGTTTTCTCAGATGGGTTCGCAGATCAATTTGGCGGTCAGAACAACAGAAAGTTTAAGAGAAAAGCATACAAAGAATTATTACTTTCTATCCAAGATAAATCAATGGAGAAGCAAGGGGCTCACATTGAAAAAGTCTTTGATGATTGGAAGGGAGATGGTGACCAAATTGATGATGTTTGCATTATTGGAGTGAAAATCTGAGCTCAGATAATGTAACGTTTATCTTGAATTTGCAGTGAGTGCACAGTTGATTTTTCAACTCTTCTTTCCATGAATGAACCTGCGCGTTTCTCTACGATTTAAAACTCGATCTTTCTTCGGACCTTCCGCATAATGATATGCATAGGATGAACCTCATATCCATTATAACACCAATTGCATGTATCATTTACGATTGAATCAGATTGAGCGAATGACAAACCAGACAAGCACAACACGAATCCAAGAATGATTGATTTGAACATGACGATTACTTTCGAGAGGTTGTTGGTGAATTCCATGTTTCCTCAATTCTCTCCAGTTCTTCCCCTTCGAACAGTTTTAATTAGCATCGTTCATTTATCTAGAACGCTGATAACGCTGATTTTTATGATCAATATGATTGTGATACCCATTGTTGTTTTAGGCTCATTCAATTTTACAATCAATCATCTGCGTCAAGCATATTTATCTGGGCTATCTGCGTTTGTTATTTCCTTTAATTCTCTCCAGTTCTTCCCCTTCGAACAGTTGTAATTAGCATGGTTCATTTATCTAGAACGCTGATAACGCTGATTTTTATGATCAATATGATTGTGATACCCATTGTTGTTTTAGGCTCATTCAATTTTACAATCAATCATCTGCGTCAAGCATATTTATCTGGGCTATCTGCGTTTGTTATTTCCTTTAATTCTCTCCAGTTCTTCCCCTGCAAATAGTTGTAATTAGCATGGTTCATTTATCTAGAACGCTGATAACGCTGATTTTTATGATCAATATGATCTCGACACTAGGACTTATTCTATTCTCATGATATTTTACAATCAATCATCTACCATCCACTTCAATGCTTCTTTGCTGCAGCTTTCTCCGGCGGCCGAAGCCTCTGGCGAGCTCCTTCGCAGAAGCTTCGGCGAAAGCGAAAGGACTCGGCGAAAGCGTTCATTTTTATCTGCGTCATCTGCGTTATCAGCGTTCTATATTTTTCCGTAATTCCCACCCACCTTTACGATCAATTTTTATTTCCAGCTAAATCTGCCTTCTTCCTGAGGTAAAGTCTCCAACGGGTATTAAACGTTCGATGCTCCCAATTCACGTCATACTTTTCACCTTCCTTGAGGAGATAAGGAGGATTCGTAAGCTTGGCATGATACATTGGTTCCACATTTTCCTCTACTTCTCGTTCTGAACTTTCTAAAGATGATTTTAAAAGATAGCGAATGTCTATAACCGTTTTACTCCTGTGTGAACGATGAATGCAGACATTAATATCAAACAAATCACTATACTTTTTAAAGAGGAAAAGACATGCAGTTTCAAGTGATAGTGTCTCTTTTTTATTGTTCGCTTTTATCCGCTCGATTCTTTCAATCTGAAGATTCCTGCGCGGATTAATCTCAATTTCAGAATGAATGTATTCGTAATTATCAGAGACAGAATTAGTGCAGAAGCGTTCAGCTAGCTCGCTAACTTTTTCGACTAACTCAGATATGTTTTCTGTAAATTTTCCGAGTGTCATCTTTTGGGTACGATCAATTCTCATTAGTTATTATCAATAATACTCGTACGAAGTAACTTCAATCTGTCCGTAACCATTTTCATAGCAGTCTGCGATACTATGGTGTTCTCATGCTCATCATAGAGATAATACTTGTAGTATACTTTTTCGCCATTTCCAGAAATGGATGTTTCAGTCTTGATTGTTTTGTCGTCAAAGTAGGTATACGTTCTCATTGATTTTCTGAGTAAATCTTCTTTTTTGATTAACAAGCCATTTTCATAGGTTTCAATTTGATGTTGTACAATTTTCCGCGAATCATGATCTGCAATTTCCTTCTTAACAAGAGTTGTGTCTATGTACGTGTTTTTAATTAGATGTTTCCGTTGAACTTTACCAGCGTAGAATAAGCGTTCGGAACTTAAGTTTCCCATAGAGACGTATTCACACCTCCAGACTTCATTTCAATTACTGTTTGGGGAATTACAATGAGCTTCTGTAATTTTGTTTTCATTCTCATCGCGTGTACATTACATGGTCCCAAATCTCATCTTGACTGTCATTGTAATGAGTATCTGAATCTACTGTACCATCAGAATTATAGGTATAAACAAACGCTCTTTGAATAGTTCCCCCTGCTGAATCCAATGTTTCTGAGGAGAGAAAGTTACCTTCTTTATCCCAGGGATCTACTATTGGTGCAGCATGAGTTTCTTCAATTTTAAGTTCGCCAGCAATGTAAGTTCCAAGGTCCGTGGAGGTATAGCTCTTTTTGATTTTTGCTTCTTGCCCAAATGATATGGTCAGAGATAGTATGAAGATTAATCCTACAATCTGTTTCATGCTAAACGTGAATTTATGTGGTGCTGATAGAAAGCAACTTTTATTAAAGTTAAGAAAAAGCAGTTAGACTCTTTTTTCAGGTACTTCAGAAACGGAGTTGATTTTTGATAATATGCCTTTCTTCTTGAGTGTAGCAGCAAGATCTATTGTCTAATTTGATTAATTATTATTACATTGGATCACGTGAAATTTAAGTTCGAGAATTGTTGATCCTAACTGTGCCTGAACTTAAATTGATGTATAATAAGCTATTAATTCAAAACCCAAATCCATAAACTATGAGTGTTAAATTTGCCTCAACTGTAGGTGTCAATTTCAGCAATACCCTCCAATCAAAACCAACTCCAATCACAACTGCCATTACTGATATCTCGGCAATAGGAGGGAAAATGGTTAAAATGTTCAACTATACAGAAACTGATTTTATTGATGCTGCTCAAGCCAAATCATTTCAAATTATTCTGGCTGTTCCAAACGACGGCTTACAGGACCTTGCCGATAACAAGTGCAGTGCAGTTGTAGATATGGTAAAGAAGTATCCAGGAACAATAATCATGGTTTGCGTGGGTAATGAGCCTCTTGGCGCATGGTGGAATGGTGCATTTACGAATCTCGTTGTACCTGCAATACAGAATTTGAATGCTGCACTAATTGCAGCTAAGATTCCAACGCCATTAACAGTTCCCTTCAACTACGCAATCATGGATGTCTCCTATCCTGTTTCTTCAGGAGCTTTAAAATCCGCAAATACAGCAATCGTTTC
>JBLHON010000215.1:0-6577 GCA_047621865.1 Crocinitomicaceae bacterium
AAGCTACGGCGAAGGAGCTTGGATTATTGGATTATTGGATCGTTAGATTATTAAGTTGTTGAATACACCCATGTCAGTTCGTCCCGATAGCTATCGGGAAGAGCTTTGCTCATATCTAGAACGACATGAGTTCGATTATACAATTGTTCGAAACTCGTTTATAAGATGGACATAGGAGCTGAGAAGGTAGATTACTAAATTTTAGTTGCTGTAATCTCAATAATCGGATAGCAAGACATCCAGTCATTGCAATTAGAAAAGGATCCAACATAATCATAGTGATACCCTGTATTTGTAATTTCACCCAAATCGTCGATATAGGTTGAACCTCCTGAATGACACGTTCTCTGTAGGACTCCTTTTCCAGTTACGTCCATTTGGCTAGAGCCTCCGGCAGAAAAAGTTAAACCAGTACCTGTTGCTTCGTCTAAATAAATCGTTCTCGTGTAATAATATGTTGTATCATAACCAAAACACGATTCATGGTGAACGACATTATAATCTCCAATGTATGGGGTTCTGTAATCGTAAAAAGGTTTTTTTTTGCATTGTGTGAGAAGCAAGGCAGCCAAGGGGCCAGTAAGAAATATAAGTAGTTGAATTCTAGTTTTCATAACTTCGATTAGGTTTGACCTTCACGAAAGAGAACGAGTATAGAACATTAATGGTTGGCGAAAATCTTAAAACACGCCATTGATCTTCAATAAGATCACGGTCATGTACGCGGCGTACGACAATAATAGGATGGCTCCCTTGATTCTTCCTATCCTCTTGCCTATCCATAGAACGAAGAAAAGTAATGCAGTAATGCCCAGCATCCAGTACATATCAAACCCAAGAATTTTATCAGAAACCTCTATTGGTTTTACCATTGATGTAATTCCAATAACGGCGAAAATATTGAATATGTTTGAGCCAATTAAGTTACCTACAGAAATATCAGTTTCCTTTCGATAAGCGGCAACACATGATGCTACTAACTCCGGTGCACTTGTTCCTAGTGCGACCACTGTAACTCCAATAATACTGTCTTTATCAGGATTGCCAGCTAAGAGTGTTTCTGCAATTCCAACGGCTCCATCAACGAACCATTCTGAACCAAAAAATAGCCCTACTAATCCAATGAGAAGAAATAAACCTGATTTCCAGAAGGGGCGTTTCTTAGCCTCCTCAATATCCTCATCAACTTCAGCAATTGCTTTCTTTGTTTTCTTTCTGGAGTTGGTGATCAGCATTACGATAAACACCACGAGAATTGAGAAGAGCAAGATTCCCTCCCATAATTCAATCATGTTATCCAGTGCAAATACGTAGAACAAAATCGTCGCTCCAAGCATGGTTGGATAATCGATAACTTTTGTCTGACGCTCAACAATTAGAGGAAAAATAAGCACAGTTATCCCCAAAACGAGTGCAATATTGGCAATATTAGAGCCCACTACATTTCCAATGGCTATGCCTGGATTCCCATTCCATGCACTCTGAATACTGACCAATAATTCAGGGGCAGATGTTCCAAATGACACGACTGTCATTCCAATAACAAGTGGAGATATTTTAAACGCTGTAGAACATCCTACTGCACCTTTAACGAGGAATTCTCCCCCAACAATGAGTACAACAAGACCTAACAGTAAGAATAAATAATCCATGTATTGATTTCTGAGGTTTTCAAAGATACTACTTTGATCACGATGGGCTTCTAAAATTGCTATTTTTGTTCCATGGAATTTGAATTGATTTCTGATTTTGAGCCAACAGGCGATCAGCCAGATGCAATACAGCAATTGGTGAATGGCATTGATGAAAAGGTAGCACATCAAACGCTACTTGGAGTAACTGGAAGTGGTAAAACATTTACTGTTGCTAACGTTATCCAACAAACTCAACGTCCAACTCTCATACTGGCTCACAACAAGACACTCGCAGCACAATTATATGGAGAATTTAAGCAGTTTTTCCCAAATAATTCTGTTGAATATTTTGTATCTTATTACGATTATTATCAGCCGGAAGCTTACTTACCTGTCACTGGAACATTCATCGAAAAAGATCTTGCAGTCAACGACGAAATTGAAAAATTGCGTTTATCTGCCTCCTCAGCATTACTTTCTGGTCGAAGAGATGTAATTGTCGTGGCATCTGTCTCCTGCATCTATGGAATTGGAAATCCAGAAGAATTTGCTTCGAGCATCGTCCATCTTAAAAAAGGACAATTAATTTCGAGGAATAAATTACTTTTCAAACTCGTAGAGAATCTTTATTCAAGGGCTCACGCTGAGTTTGATCGTGGTACTTTTCGTGTTAAAGGAGATACTGTAGATGTGCATCTTGCCTACGCAGATTATGCTATTCGAATTGAATTTTGGGGCGATGAAATTGAAAACATTAGTTCAATTGATCCTCTAAACAATGATAAAATTGACTCGTTTGAGGATATCTCGATCTATCCAGCAACGATCTTCGTGTCTAGTCCAGAGACAACTAAAAGGGCTATTGATGAGATTGGAGAAGACATGGTCCTCCAAGTCGAGAATTTCAGGAAACAGGGACAGATCGAAGAAGGAAATCGCCTGAAAGAGCGAACAACTTTCGATTTGGAAATGATTCGCGAGTTGGGATATTGTTCCGGAATTGAAAATTACTCGCGCTATTTTGACAATCGAAAAGCCGGGCAACGTCCTTTCTGCTTGATCGATTATTTTCCGGATGATTTCCTAATGGTCATTGATGAAAGTCACGCCACTATTCCTCAAGTTCGTGCCATGTATGGAGGCGATCGTGCTCGGAAAATTAACCTGGTGGATTATGGTTTTCGTCTTCAAGCAGCCATGGACAATCGTCCGTTGAAATTTGAAGAATTCGAGACCATGCTGCATCAAACTCTTTACGTTTCTGCAACTCCTGCTGATTACGAGATGGAAAAATCAGAGGGCATAATCGTTGAGCAGGTCATTCGACCCACTGGATTATTAGATCCAATAATTGATGTACGACCAAGTAAAAATCAGATTGATAATTTGATTGAAGAAATTCATATTCGAATTGATCGCGATGAGCGAACACTGGTGACTACATTAACCAAACGAATGGCTGAGGAGCTACAAAAATACTTGGACAGATTGGGGATTTTATGCCGTTACATTCACTCGGATGTTGTGACGATGGAGCGGGTAGAAATTCTCCGTCAATTGCGCCTAGGTGAATTTCACGTATTGATTGGAGTGAACCTACTTCGTGAGGGGCTTGATCTTCCTGAAGTATCACTCGTTGCCATATTGGATGCAGATAAAGAAGGATTTCTACGAAACGAACGCTCCCTTGTTCAGACCACTGGACGTGCAGCTCGAAACGTGAACGGAATGGTAATCATGTATGCAGATAAGGTGACCAATTCCATGCAACGAACCATTGATGAAACTTCTCGAAGACGAAAATTGCAGGCAGCATACAATGAGGAGCATGGAATTACTCCAACGGCAATAACGAAATCTAAAGAGCGAATTATGCGTGCCACCAAAGTTGCAGATGGCGATGAAACGATTGATTATTCGTTGCCTGATGCAAGTGCATTGGCAGCTGATCCAGTTGTAAAATACATGTCTGAGGAACAACTCGATAAATCTATCAAGCATTCACGGAAGCAAATGGAGAAGGCAGCAAAAGATTTGGACTTTATAGAAGCTGCACGTTTGCGAGATGAACTCTTCGCCTTGGAGAAAATTAAAAAATCAAAATGACATTAAAAACACGGCTTGGTCAACTCAGAATTCTTGCAACTCTAGAAGGAATTTCTTTTCTATTACTTGGTGGAACGATGATCTTGAAATATGTATACGAAATGGGACTGCCGAATAAAATCGTTGGAATGATCCACGGAATCCTATTCATTGCATACGTTATATGGGTTTTTATCGTTGGTAAGGAGAAACAATGGGGAATCCGTCTTAGCATCATTTGCTGGCTAGCCTCATTGCTGCCATTCGCCCCTTTTTGGGTTGATGCACGTTATTTGAAACCGTTAGAACGCAAGCAATAATGTCTGGAACATCTTCTAAGATCTACATTTTAGATTCGCTTCGCGGGATAATAGCTTTGTTCGTAGCCCTTTACCATTTTCTTCAATTTGAAAATCAACATGGACGATTAATTCCCAAGGATAATGAGATCGTTGAATTCATGAATCCCCTACTCATAGGAAGTGTCAGCGTGTTCTTTATTATTTCAGCATACGTCATTTTTTTGCATCTAGAACACCACAATTACTCACTCTCGAAAATGGGAACCTATCTCTGGAAGCGCGTTGTTAGAATTCAAATTCCAGTGTTGATATGCATTGCCTTAATTATTCTCGTTGACGAATCATTCCATTACTACCTTGGGATTCCTTCAACATTCTCTTGGAAGCAATTACTTGCGAATGTCACGCTGACAGCTGGATTTGTAGGTGAGGAATGGTACAATCCTATCTTTTGGACACTCTGCATTGAATTTCAGTTTTACATTGCTGTTGGTATACTCTTCCCACTGATAAAACAGTATCCTCTGCCTTCTTTACTCTTGCTCGCTCTGGCCTTTATCCCCATCAATTATTATTCTGACAGTCTTGGGTTTGCGAGCTACTATGGCGCCTATTTTGTTATTGGCATTGCACTTTATCTGTTTCACACGAAGCGTTTTTCATGGATTGAACTTTTACTACTACTTTTCGTGGGCTTTACTGATCTCTTTCTGAACCATCCATTGATCTATCCTCTCATTCCAATTTGTTCTATTCCGCTCATTCTATTTTTCAAAAAACGAATCAAAATATTGGAATTGATGGGAGAATTATCCTTTAGTTTCTATCTCATTCATGGCATGTTAGGTGGTTGGTTGATCTACTTCACTGCGCGCTATGCAAACAATGGAATCCAACAAATTCTGATTGTAATTGCCGCGCTTGCTATCTCCTATATTGGCAGTTATTACTTCTATCGAATTTTTGAAAAACCTTCACTTCGCTGGGCTCGAAAAATTAAGTACAAAAAATAAGGCTAGATTTTCGCTACTTTTGGCGCCATGGATACTCGGAAACATATTGAAGTTTGCTTCACCCCAGGTGAATATGAATACTTCAAAGACGAATATGACATCATTGTGGTCATTGACGTACTTCGCGCTACGACTGCAATTTGTGCAGCATTTGACAATGGAATCAAGTCAATAATTCCAGTTTCAAGCATTGAAGAAGCACTCGAATACAAGAAGAAAGGATTTCTAGTAGGAGCTGAACGAAAAGGTCAAATCGTCGAAGGATTCGATTTTGGGAATTCGCCTTATACCTATATGAATGATGAGCTTCGTGGCAAGGAAGTTGTTTTAACGACCACCAATGGTACGAAAGCCTTAGATATTGCCAAAGACGCTGAGACTGTTGTTGTGGGATCCTTGATCAATCTAGATGCACTGTGCAAATGGCTTGAAGAACAAAATAAAAACACGCTCTGTCTTTGTTCAGGCTGGCAAGACAAATTCAACTTAGAAGACACGATTTGCGCGGGAGCAATTTCGGAATATTTGATCGGAACAGGTAAATTTACGGCTGACGAGGATTCATCCATTGCCGCAAAATATTTGTATCTTTCAGCTGTGGACAACTACCTCGGATTCCTTAAATCTAGTTCGCATAGAAGAAGATTGAAAAATTTGAATCTAAATGAAGACATTAAATATTGTCTTACCCCAAATCAAACAGATGTAATTCCAATATTAAAAGATGGGAAACTGGTTAAACTATAGACTACTTATACTACTCATGCTCCCACTATTTCTAATTGGGTTTAAGCATCGTGATGAGCAGAAATCAAAATGGGGCTTTTTTGGGCACAAACGCATTAATCGGGTTGCCACATTTACCTTACCTCCAGAGATGTACGGTTTTTATAAAGAGCATATTGAATTTCTCACTGAGCATGCTGTTGATCCTGACAAGAGACGTTATGCAATGGATGGAGAAGCCCAAAGACACTACATTGATATTGATCATTATGTAGCTGAGGGAGAAGATCCATTTAGCTTCGTTCCCGAAAAATGGGAAGATGCAATCGAAAAATTTAGCGAAGATACACTTCAAGCATATGGGATTGTTCCATGGCATATTGAAGTAATGAAGAAGAAATTGGAATGGGCTTTTAGAAATAAAAACGTCGATTTGATCTTGAAATATTCAGCAGATATTGGACACTATATTGGTGACGCTCATGTTCCACTGCACACGACTGAGAATTACAATGGTCAAATGACTAATCAGAAAGGGATTCATGGATTATGGGAAAGTCGACTGGTAGAAATCAATGATGAGAATTACGACTATTTCATTGGAAAAGCTGAATACATTGAGAATGTTCGAAGCTTTGCATGGAATGCCGTGAAAGGATCTCACCGTGCACTTGATTCTGTTTTCAGCATGGAATTGGCCGTGACAAAAGATTTACCCTCGGATAAAAAATACAGCTTCGAACGTAGAGGCAATACTACTGTTTCCGTGTATTCGTATGAATTTTCGCAAGAATACCATAAACGAATGAATGGAATG
>JBLHON010000216.1:0-6565 GCA_047621865.1 Crocinitomicaceae bacterium
TAGTGAGTGAGCTTGTAATTGACCAATTAATGGTAATGGATATGAATGGAAGAACTGTGAAAACGTTCGGAAATCAAAACAGCTATGAGGTTGGTGAGCTGACAGCTGGAATGTACATGGTGCATATTACATCTGGAGACTTAACGCTTGTAAAACGATTGATGATTCACTAAAGTATTGAACGAACTAAAGAAGCCCGATCGTCTAGTGACAATCGGGCTTTCTGTTGTTAATGATTTGCTATTAAGCATCTTTCAATGCTTTCGCTGGAGCTTCAGCGTTGGCGCAATTCTTCTGTTCCATCAGAATGCAGAGCGAAACGACCTTTCTCTCGTGGGTGCACAAAATCGTATTTCGGCCAAGGCCAACCTCCAAATTGCGTGGCATGATAATCGTCAAAGGCCTCCTGAATTTCCTCTCGCGTATTCATGACGAATGGGCCATGCTGAACGACTGGCTCATTAATAGGCTTCCCTTGAAGAATAAGCACTTTTGAGAGCTCTTCACCATTCACAAAATTCAATTTCATGGTTGGGTCAACTACTGCAGCATGATAATGTGGAATTTCATTTTCGTCAATTGCGAGCTTATTTCCCTCGTAATAATATACCGTTCGATTGATTCCCTCTCCAGCTGGAGAAAGTTCAAAAGTTGCTCCAGGCTCTAATTGGATGTTGAACACAGCAACTGCATTGTCTGTATCAGCTGCCCATGAATCTGGTGGAGGAGTTGGCGCGATTTGCTCATTTAATTTCCCTGCAATCACCTCAATACTCACTTTACCATCGTCAAGTTTGACTACTGGAATTTCATCTTGCCACAACATCTTGAAATGTGGCTCAACCATTTTGCTTTTCTTAGGAAGATTTAGCCAAAGTTGAAAGAGCTCCATTGGATTTTCTTTCTCAGCCTTCACTAGCGGAAACATTTCAGAATGTTGAACACCTTTTCCCGCCGTCATCCATTGAACATCTCCATCTCCATAGCGACCTGCTGCTCCCGTAGAATCTGCATGATCAACCATTCCCTCACGTACAACAGTGATGGTTTCAAAACCTCGATGTGGATGCCCTGGAAATCCTGGAACAGTTTGACCGTGGTACATACGCCATCCATCTTTCAGAATGAAATCCTGCCCCATGTGTCGACCAGCTAATGCAGATGGATCTGGACCCATTTCTTCATTGCCGCGCGGGTATTTGTCTTCGTGATGTACACAAAACAGAAAAGGATCTGCAGTTTCCCATTGAAAACCAAGTGCCTTTGTGCCTAGTACTGAATTCTTCTTCATATCGTTTCTTGATTTATTTTTATCTGAATTTTTTATGGAGGAGCCAAATAGTGGAAGAGCCACCACTGACGTTGCTCCAACGAGCATTTTGCCCAGAAAACTTCTTCGTTCTTGCTTCATAATTTATTTAGTTACCACGGTAAATATATCAACTATATCTGAGATAGCCTGCTCCTTCGCTGAAAATTATTACAAAATCCTTTCTTTACTCCTACGTTAAAGCTTCGGCGAAAGCATTATTTTTGTAGTAATGTTAATGAACCAAGATACAATTTGTGCGCTTGCCACGGCGAACGGCATAGGAGCGATTGGAATGATCCGCGTTTCAGGAAAGGATGCATGGAAATTTGTTTCCCTAGTGTTTTCAAAGGATCTAGAGGGACGAAAGTCGCACACAGCTCACTTCGGAACGATCTCAGACATGAACGGAAAGCTCATTGATGAGGTCTTGATCACTGTTTTTGAAAACGGAAAGAGTTTCACAGGAGAAGAAAGTGCAGAGGTTACTTGCCATGGTTCGCCTTATATTCAACAACAAATTCTTCAATTATTGACTCAAGCTGGCTGTCGACTTGCTCAACCAGGGGAGTTCACACAACGTGCTTTCTTGAATGGAAAAATGGACCTCTCTCAAGCAGAGGCTGTTGCTGATTTGATAGAATCACAGTCGCGGAATGCCCATGAAATTGCCTTGAAACAGCTGCGTGGAGGCTTCTCATCTGAGCTAAAAGACCTTCGTGAAAAATTGATTCATTTTGCTTCACTCGTTGAGTTGGAACTTGATTTTGGGGAGGAAGATGTTGAGTTTGCAGACCGCGACCAGTTGAAAAAACTACTTACACAAGTCCTCGAATACATCACGCGTTTGGCAAGTTCTTTCGAATTGGGAAATGCCATCAAGAATGGTGTCCCAGTAGCAATTGTGGGTGCACCAAATACAGGAAAAAGCACCTTATTGAATCAACTTCTTGGAGATGATCGCGCGATTGTGAGCAACATTGCTGGAACTACACGTGACGTGATCGAAGAAACGTTGAATATTGACGGAATTATTTTCCGATTGATTGACACGGCAGGAATTCGTGATGGCGCAATTCAAATTGAAGCTTTGGGAATTGAGCGCTCTCGACAAAAAATTGACCAAGCAAAAATTGTCCTCTGTCTGGCAGATGCTTCATTGTCTGGAAGCGTGGAAGGTGTGCAGAAATGGATTCTTCAATTACAGGAAAAATACCCGAACAAGAAAATCGTGTTGGTGATCAATAAATGCGACCTGGAATCTGAGACATCAGCATCTGGAATTACGATTAGTGCTAAGGCAGGAACAAACATTGAAGCATTAAAGGAGTTGTTGGTAACGTCCGTTCTAGGCGATTTCGACATGGCAAATGAAACGATCGTCACAAACGCGCGCCACATGGAAGCATTGCTAAAAACTGCTGAATCATTAGATAAAGCATTAGACGGCCTTGAAACAGGAATTACAGCAGATTTTGTAGCGATGGATATCCGTCAAGGGATGCATCATTTGGGCACGATTACGGGAGATATTTCTACAGATGATTTGCTGGGTAATATTTTTAGTAAGTTTTGTATCGGGAAATAGGAATTTAAAGACCTATTGAACCAACAGTTTCTCCGTCTCTATAACTTCCGAGTTGTTTTCAAGCACAAAGTGATAGACGCCAGCAGCATAGTCTGCCAAGAAAATGTAATTCGTATTTGCCGCTTCAATTGGAAAACGATCTACTCGCTGGCCAAGTTCATTATAGACATAGACGTAATTGTCACCATCTGGAATATCACCAACGAAAAAGGCGATACTATTCCCAGACAAAACCGGGTTAGGGTAAAGAGTCAATAATGTGCCATCGCCCGCATATGCAGGATCAGTATATTCAAAATCGATACTAAACAATAGCGTATCTGCTTGTCCATTACATCCAAAGCCCATTAACTCTATGTAATAAATACCAGATGCGTCATAGCTGTGCGAGATCAAAGTTGGCGCCTCACCTGTTAACAGTGTATCTCCATCACCAAAATCCCAATGATATCCGCCTGCCTGAATGCTCTCATTCTCAAAAAGTACAGTGTTGTCCTCACCAAAAGAATAAGAAACAGCAACTTGTGGATCACCTAAATAGCCCAAACAATTGGTTTTAATCACGTACCCATATTGACCAGGTTTTCCAGCGGCGAGCGAATCCTGTGCGATCACCGAGCCGCACATTATGTATCCGTCGTCAGAAGTTCTTTCAATATCTATTATTTCATGAATGTATCTGCGAGCGCTATCTTCTGGAAAATAACGGTAATTGCGTTTCCAAATGTCCTCTCCCGTTTCGATGCTTTTGTTAAACAGTTCAATGGGAAGAAGAACGTAAAACACAGTTGTATCCTCGTTTATATAACCTTCCGTATAGGTAAATGCTCCAGCAAAAGAGGAGTCCGAAGATTGTATGAGTTTCATTGGGGCATCATATTCAAACCAAAAGACAAAATCTGGACTTAGCGTGTCTTTCCAGTTAATCTGATTGCTTGGGTTGACACTGGTAATAACTGGGCGATACTTCCAAACGAGTTGCCCTGAAATAGAGTGTGGAGAATACTCACTTACGAAATTAGAATATATCCGCGTATTATTTACATTTATATATCCTTCCCATCCATAGTTAAATTGTCCATCCTGAACAATTTGATGATCCAGTTCATTCCCAAGTGTATCAAAAATGTAAAAATGATTTTTTGCGAAATTCAAGTTCTCACTCCAAGGATAATACCGTCGTTCAACTACGTGGATAAATAAGGAGTCGTTTCGTATTAAACTCGCAGAAGGTGCAAATTCAGGTTTTACGTTTGATGTTGATGGATTGCGTAAACGACGCTCCCATAAAATGTTTCCATCTTGATCGATTCGCAGCACCAATACACCGTTCTCACCATTCAACAAAGATGTTGCGTCGTCATCCGTCATTTCATTATTATACCACATTGTGACATAATATGAATTGCTGTTGTTATGCGTTATTAGACTTCCAAAATCGGAAACTATCAACATTGAAAAAATGGGTGTACAGAGTATCGAAAACAAGCACGCCATCAGTTGAATATTCCAATATGCGCAAACGTCCCTCCACGTCATAATTTGTAAACCCGAATGTCAGGTTTCCAAAATTGTTAGGAGTTAACTGTGTACGACTCCCATACGAATGTTGATTTGAACTAGTGTCATAATTTCGCACATAACTAACTAAATTTCCTGATAGGTCGATTTTTCCAAATAGCGATTCAACTCGATTCACGGAATTGTTCGCATCGGCCGCACCGAAGTAATAACTGGAATCGGTGGCAAAGATGTCATGAATAATTGCTGTTGAATCATCAAAAAAATAAATGTTGTGAAAGGTTTCTTGTCCTTTCACAACATTCGCAATTAATAGGAGCACTCCCCAACAATATAGTTGTATTCTATTCAAGTCATTTATTTATTCAAAAGCACCCGTGAAGTATAAACAGATCCATCTGTACAAGATGCCTTCAGTATCAATATTCCAGTATCAACATCAGTAACATGTACTTTCATGTGATTATTTAACTGTTCTAGTTGTTCGAAAGCTACAACTCTTCCCCGAATATCACAAATAGCGAGCGTTTCAATACTACAATGCTCTGGCACTTCCAATATGAAATTACCATCTGTAGGGTTTGGAAATATCGAAAGCTTTTCAGAATCCAAATTTAATAAGCCTTGTTCAGACTCTGTCTGTCCGATAGCCATTTGGTTGCGGGATGTGGGCAATACAACCTGCAATTCTGTACAGGTTCCACGATGAAAACAGAGCATGTTGCCTGCCTGAACGGCTGACCTACCAATAAAGTTGTCACGCATATAAATCAATTGATCTCGCTGCGGATCAGTGAGCTCTTCAACAATTCCAGTGTTGTTCGTTATGCCTAAAACATAATGCTTAAAGGTAGAGTAATCTTGCATTTCCTGCTTTATATAGGGCATTTCGTATTCAGCCAAATTTGCATCAATGTCATCCAATATTTGTACACATCCAGCGCTGTTTCCGCTATTAAGATCCGAATCAGCAACTTCCGCACGGCAAACTTCGTTATCGCGCTCCGAAAGAAGGGTTTTAATTGAAGCCCAATTAATCTCATCGTCCCGTGAATGCTCATTTGCAATCAGTAGATTATAATATTGAACCCTGTCCTCCTCCAATTTCATTATTTCCATCTCTAATTCTCCTCGTTCAGAGAATGTCGTATAACGAAGTGCATTAAGTTGATTTTGATGACCATTCGGCAACGGAACGCTCTTCGTATCTAGAAACAACATAAAATCATCACTCCTCGTAACTTCAATATTCGCTTCGATGATTTCACGATACCATGGATGTGGGAACTGTCCAGGGGACTTTTCTCCTAATTCTTCCAAAAGGGATCTCGACAGATAAGGGCTAGCAGCAAGCAAGACAGCTCGTACTAAATGTTTATTGTTAGGAGCTAGGTTTGCTACCAATTGATGAAGAAGTCTTCTTGCCAAATGGAGCTAGACTTCATAAAGTGATATTGAAAGTTACTTACTCAGTTGGATAGGACTTAAGACTAGTGAATACAGATAATCACTAGACCCGATCCATATCGTCTATTGAACCAATAATTTTTCGGTTTCGAGAACTTCTGAGTTGCTTTCCAAGACAAAGTGATAAACTCCACCTGCATAATCTACTGGTGCAATATAATTGGTGTTCGCTTCATCAATATGAAAGCGATCAACGCGTTGACCTAGTTCATTATAGACATGCAGATAATTCTCCCCTTCTGGAATTGCTCCAATGTAGAAAGACACGCTACTCCCAGATAAAACAGGATTAGGGTAGAGTGTCAGCAGCGTTCCATCGCCAGCATATGCAGGATCGGTATATTTGAAATCGATTGAAAAGTAGAGGGTGTCACTAATTCCATCGCACCCATAACCAATTAGCATCGCGTTGTAGATTCCTGTGGCACCATAGCTATATGCAATATTGGTTGCAGACTCTCCTGTCAGCAAAGTATCTCCATCACCGAAATCCCAATAATAACTGCCTGCCTGAATACTTTCGTTAGTGAAGGATACGGTATTATCTTCACCAAAAACATACGATACAGCTACCTCTGGGCTTCCCAGAAAACCTAGACAATTCGTCTTAATGACATATCCATACTGTGCAGGTTTTCCAGCTTCTAAAGAATCATAGGAAATTACGGAGCCACACATTA
>JBLHON010000217.1:0-6511 GCA_047621865.1 Crocinitomicaceae bacterium
TTTTCAGATGTCACAAGTCTTTCGTCGTTGGAATCATGCATATAAATCTCCTAAAAACCAATCACGTGGAGTTAAACAATGGCAAGTGTGTGCCAGTTTCCCGACAGAAACGAGGAGTTCTTAAGAAGTTGATAAATGCTTGATAATTAAACTCCAGGCTGTTGATGCTCCCATTGAGTTCCATTATGCTTGTAATACAATGTAAATATTCTACCACAAAGGCAGCGCTTGCTGAAACCCTGGCGAAGGAATACAAGGAATTCATTAAAATGAATTTTCGAGATTCAATAATTTCCTAATTCAATTTCAAATTGTCAAAGGAACTTCTCGCGGATATTCGGCCAGCTTAGCGCTCGGACATTCGGAAAGTCGTTCTTTTCAAAAATCCATTGTGAATTTTCGAGATTCAATAATTTCCTAATTCAATTTCAAATTGTCAAAGGAACTTCTCGTGGATATTCGGCCAGCTTAGCGCTCGGACATTCGGAAAGTCGTTCTTTTCAAAAATTCATTGTGAATTTTCTACCACAAATACTTGCGCCAAAACTTTGAGTAAAGGAACACAAGGAATTCATTAAAATAAATTTTTGAGAATCAAATAATGTACATCTGCATGATTAACAGTTTAACTCTGACGTAAATCGATTCAAAAAATCAAATCCAACAGCGAGCTCCTACGCTGAAGCTTTCTCCGGCGGCCGAAGCCTCTGGCGAAGGACTCGGCGAAAGAGTAAGCGGTCTAATAATCCAACAGCAAAGCGGTCTAAAGATCCAGCAGCTCTGCTGCTAATAATATATCGCTCGACGTACTTTTGTAATGTACTTCGCCATCCGGATCACCTGCTTCGTGTAGCCATGCTCATTGTCATACCAAGCGTAAAGAACGACGCTCTTTCCATCTTTCGATACGATAGACGCATTAGAATCATACACTGAACAGCAATGATTTCCAATTATGTCGTTTGAGACTAATTCAGGATCAATGGAATAGTAAATTTGATTGACCAATTCACCATTCAATGCTGCATCCTTGATCTTTGCATTCAACTCTTCAAGTGTTGTTGATTTCTCTAGGGTCAGACTCAAAATTGCCAATGAACCATTTGGAGTTGGCACTCTTACAGCATTTGCCGTTAATTTACCCTCCAAGGATGGAATTACCTTCGTAACAGCATTTCCAGCTCCAGTGGAAGTGATTACCATATTGATAGCAGCAGAACGACCACGACGCGGCTTCTTGTGCATATTGTCTAACAAGTTCTGATCATTCGTATAAGCATGAACTGTTTCGATATGACCTCTTTCTACTCCAAATTGATCAGTGATAACCTTCAGAATAGGGGAGATGGCATTGGTTGTACATGATGCAGCTGAGTAAATTTTCTCGTTCTCCAAATCAAGTTCTCCTTGATTGATTCCATACACAACATTTGGAACTTCTTTTCCTGGTGCAGTCAATAATACGCGTGACGCCCCTTTTGATTTAAGGTGTCTGCCAAGTGCAGTTCGATCTGTAAATGCTCCAGTATTATCAATGATCAATGCATTGTCAATTCCATAAGCTGTATAATCAATATCCTCTGGTGCGTTTGCATTAATCAACTGAACGATCTGTCCATTCATATTGATTGTCTGCTTTTCGACGTCAACAACAACGCTTCCCTTGAATGCTCCATGCACAGAATCGTTGCGGAGTAGGGCAGCACGTTTAACGATCGCTTGTGGATCATTGCCACGAGTAACGATTGCTCGAAGACGTAATTGCTGACCTTTCCCAGCTTGTTTGATCAACTCACGAGCTGCAAGACGACCAATTCGACCAAAACCATATAAAACAACATCTCGGGGTTTAAATGGTTGACGATCTGCCATCGTGAACTTTTTTAACTTGTCGCTGAGAAATTCTTCCTTAGAAGAAAAGTTAAGCTCTTCAGTTCTCCATTGATTGGCAAGTTTTCCAATGTCAATTTTTGCAGGAGCAAGATCCATCGTCGTCATGATTTCTGCCAAGGTAGCTGTCGTAAAAACGTCGATTGGTTTATTGACAACCTTTTCAGCATACTCATGAAAATTGAGTGCTTCTGAAATTGTAATGTCCAATAAGTGCTGACGAAATAGAACGAGCTCAACTCCTTTGTCGTAAAGTAATTCTCCAACTTTACTTAAGAGCAGAACAGCTGCGCGTTCTCTTTCTAAATGCGATTTAAGTTCCTTCTCGTAACCTAGCGCTGTTTCCATGGTTTCTTGTTGTATTGAATTTTGAGTTATTACAATAAAAAAAAGCCGCCCAACATAGGGCAGCTTTTATTTCTTATCCGAGATAAGCTTTTAGCAATTTGTTTCGAGACGTATGTCTGAGTCGGCGAATCGCTTTTTCTTTAATCTGACGAACGCGTTCGCGTGTTAGATTAAACTTGGCTCCAATTTCTTCAAGGGTTAACCCATGATTCATTCCAATGCCAAAGAAAAGACGAATAATTTCGCGTTCCTTATCAGTTAACGTGCTCAATGAACGTTCGATTTCTCTTTGAAGAGACTCAGCCATTAAGGCGTGATCTGCTTTAGGAGAATCATTGTTCGCCATTACATCCATTAATGTCCCACCGTCCTCAGAAGTTGAGAGTGGAGCATCCATAGATACATGACGTCCAGATACATTCAGACTTTCTTTAATCTTGTCCTCTGGCACCTCCAATGCTTCAGCTAATTCTTCAGCAGATGGTGGACGTTCGAACTCTTGTTCAAGGCGAGAAAATGCCTTGTTAATTTTATTAAGAGATCCAACCTGATTCAATGGAAGACGCACAATTCGCGCTTGCTCAGCCAAAGCCTGCAAGATTGATTGACGAATCCACCATACTGCATACGAGATAAATTTGAATCCACGAGTTTCATCAAATTTCTGTGCAGCCTTGATTAGACCTAAATTTCCTTCATTAATAAGATCAGGTAAAGTCAATCCCTGATTTTGGTATTGTTTAGCTACCGATACGACGAAACGAAGATTAGCTCTAGTTAATTTTTCAAGGGCCTTTTGGTCTCCTTGCTTGATTTTTCTGGCTAATTCTACTTCTTCCTCCGCTGTAATCAACTCTTCTTTACCAATGTCTTGTAAGTACTTGTCTAATGACTGACT
The DNA here is from genome assembly GCA_047621865.1 of Crocinitomicaceae bacterium. Classification (GTDB taxonomy): domain Bacteria; phylum Bacteroidota; class Bacteroidia; order Flavobacteriales_D; family Crocinitomicaceae; genus UBA4466. The sequence goes on from JBLHON010000217.1 coordinate 3,137, forward strand.
TTCACGATTGGTAATTGACTTCGTAATTTTAAGTTGTCTCATACTCTATCTATCCTCTACATTTATCCGCTACAAAAGCGTGTCGGCAAAGATACAACCAAATCAAACTGTTATCCAAAAAAACATTCATGTATTTTAACATAAATATAATATGTGTACAGCCTATAATATGTGTAGGGTTTTAGAGTCCTACGCCGATGTAATCTTTAATCCCGCTCTCTGTCATCACTTCCAACAGAACGCCTTTGTTACTTGTTCTTAATTTATCAGTAAGTTGTTCAACGCTTTGGATTGGGTCATTGTTGATTCGTGTGATGATCATACCTTGTCGTAGACCTTCGGATTTAAGCTTCCCAGCACTCAACGATGTGACCTTTACACCATTTGTTATGTTTAACTCCTTCTTCTCTATACTCGATAATTCGCTAAAAGTTGCACCAAATACCACATTTTTTTTAATCTCTTCCTTAGAAATTAATGTAGTCTGACCATCTTTGTTACGAAGTACCAGCTCTTTTATGTTCTCAGCCCCAGCCGAATTTCGCACTGTCACTGATAATTTGTCTCCTGGCTTGCGTTTTCCAATCTCTTCTTGAAGTGCTGCAGCAGAGTTCACTGACTTAGTGCCTATTTTCAATATTACGTCACCTTCTTTAATCCCTGACTTCTGAGCGCTGCCATTAGGTAATACTCCCGCCACGTAAACGCCATCAAGATTTTTAAGCTTTAATTCTTTTTGCATTTCTTGCGTAATATCTGCTATTTGGACACCCAAGTAACCTCGCTGAACAATGCCATAATCAATTAAATCGTGCATCACCTTCTTCACTAAGTTCACGGGAACTGCAAAAGAATAGCCCGAATAACTGCCAGTTTTCGACGCGATTGCTGTGTTGATCCCAATCAATTGACCTTTCGTATTTACCAGTGCTCCACCACTATTACCTGGATTCACAGCTGCATCTGTTTGAATAAATGATTCGATTGGCACTATATCTTTATTTGACTCGCCAGATATGAGATTCAAATTACGTGCTTTCGCAGAAATGATCCCTGCAGTAACTGTTGACGTTAAATTGAACGGATTTCCAACTGCTAACACCCATTCACCAACATTAACATTGTCGCTATTCCCCAATGGGAGTGGAGATAATCCTTTTTGGTTTATTTTCAATACAGCAAGATCTGTCGATGGATCAGTGCCAATAACAGTTGCTGTGTATTTACGATTGTCGTTAAGAGTTACTTCAATATGATTTGCGTCCGCAATCACGTGATTATTGGTGACAATATATCCATCATCTGAAACAATAACTCCAGATCCCGATCCTTCACCATATTGTTTCAGTTCACGTCCTCCTGCACCAGGACCATAGAAAAACTCAGAGAATACATCTCTCTGAAAATGTGTAGTTTCCATCTTGGTGGTAACGTGAACAACAGAATTTAAACTGCTTTCTGAAGCAAATACGAAATCCTCGGCGGGAACTGCATTCGACCAATCAAAATTGGCGTTTTTGGCATAATTCTGCCCGTTAAGTGCTACAATGGTGTCTTTTTGATCTGAAACAGCTTCTTCAGCATTGCTAAACATCATAAAGAAGGCGAGAGGCACCATTCCTCCCAATAACCCTAAACTGAAAAGTTTTACGTTGTTTTTCATCATCATCATCTGGTTTGTAATTATCTAATCTAGCAATTATAACGCCAATCTTTTAAAGTGAATATATAAGCTGCTGTTAATCTTTGTTAAGCTGACTTAGGACGAGAACATTAAGTTCAATCGAACGCCTTTTGTTGAATAGAAAGCTTCAATAGCTGAATAATCGAATTGTTCTTATTGTATTTGATATATTGCCATGATGAAAAATATTACTACACGATTTGTTCTAACTAATATTGTCTCGGCGATTGTCCTGATAATTAGCTTGCCTTTAGTTCATCAGGAACGACAAGAACTAATTGATGATAAACAAGATGTTTTAAAAGGTGCTGTGATTCTTGGAACTTTTATTTTGGGATTCATTCTGCGAATCATAAAATCTAAAGCAGTTTCGGTGGCTTCAACTGGTGAAATGTCATTTTTAGAAAAGATGTTTTTAGGACTACTTTTCTTGTTTTCCTTGAGCGCAACTATAAATTTTGTCATGATCTCATCTACTTATTTATATGGAGATGGAATGAGTTCGCAAGGTCAGATGATTTATGGTATTTCGTTAATGATGATTTCTGTGTGTATTATCTTTTATGAGGCAGCGATGGTCCTTTCTTCAGGTTCAAATTATTCAAAAGACAAACCTAAAAGAAAGTGGGTTGATCCTTTGTATAGCTATTATATAGGTTTTGGAATTGCGCTATCATGGGATGTTATGGTTGTTGGTGGTAGTTCAGGGCTGTCGTTTGACATGGAAAATTTTTGGTCTGAATTCATTGCAACAATATTTCTTGCATTAATGATGGTAGTTTCCATACAGAGACTGTTTTGGTTCGAAGTGTTTACAAGTTCAACGGGATGGAAGGATAATTTAAAAGTGATTGCATCAGTAGTGCTGGTCCTAGCTTCTGCGATTGTTCCATTGTTTTATAAGTAGCGGATTCAAATCAACGAGCACAAAAAAATCTAAATCATTCTAGAATCACAAAATTTCAAATGAAATACAGCTATCTTTGTCTTGATGAAAATTTCATTCACTAAATATCAAGGAACGGGTAACGATTTTGTCATGTTAAACAACATGTCAGGAGACTACTCAAACCTATCTATTGAGCTGATTTCATTTCTGTGCAATCGTAAACTGGGAATTGGTGCAGATGGCTTAATCATGCTGTCTCAAACGGAAAAAGCTGATTTCTACGTAGATTATTACAACGCTGATGGATCGCAGAGTTTTTGTGGTAACGGAGCTCGATGCAGCGTTGCCTTCGCGAAGGAGATTGGTCTCATCGTTAGTGAAACGAAATTTGATGCAATCGATGGTGTTCATTCTGCCTCAATTCTAGATGGAATCGTTCGCTTAGAAATGCTCCCTGTAATTGAAGTTTTGACGAGTGGAGTTGATTATATTGTGGATACTGGATCTCCGCATTATGTCCATTTAGAAAATGAAAACGATCCTGGAATTGTAGAATATGGAAAACAAATTCGTTATTCTGAATCATTTGTAAATGAAGGGATTAATGTGAATTACTTAATGTCTTTATCGAATAATATAATTGCTGTTAAGACATATGAACGCGGAGTGGAGGATGAAACATTATCCTGTGGTACTGGAGTAACAGCGTGTGCTCTGGTTTATATGAAAATCCATGCTGATATCACGACTGTCCAGGTGAAAACAAAGGGTGGAGAATTAAGTGTGGAAGCAAAACAAAATG
>JBLHON010000218.1:0-6499 GCA_047621865.1 Crocinitomicaceae bacterium
TGGCGATTTAACGGGGTAAAATAACTTCTTTCCTAGAAACAGAGAGGGAGATTCTTGGATTTCTCTCCTGTTTTGAAATTTAAATCACCACGCAATCTAAAAGTTGCATTTGTTACTTGAATTTAAGCTTCAAAACACTTCCAAAAGCTCCGAGCAGTGCTTTTATTACCACATTAGCCTTTTCGTGGGATGATCTCACGTTGGTTAAGCTCACTGCACTTCTGAATTGGTTCAAGAATTTCTCTGAGGACGAGAATAATTGGAATCAATTTGGCATCTTCAAGTTAAATCATGTAGCAAACAAAGAAATTCACCTCATTATTCAAACAGCTGTTAGCGATGACGAAGCTTCAACAAAGCAAAACGTTGAGCGAATTGAAAAACAATCTGCGGAATTAAAAAGCATTTGTACACACAGAATTGCGACACGTCCTATTCTTGGTCATGCCGGTTATTTTAATCCTGACCCCTTAAAAAATACCATAAAATACACGATGTATGAAGCAGCACAAACGCTCAATTCATCGGGTGCCAATCAGCGAGGAAAATATAAGTCCGCGTATATGCGTAAGGAATTTAGCCAAGATAATATTGAGGTAATCATTAAGCAGCTTCATGAAGTTCCAACAGATTTGAAACTAGAGGACATGGCTCAAAGTCTCTTGCAGGTTGATTCATATGGCGGAAAAATCAATACGATTGATTCATCGGAAACGCCAATTCCACAAAGAGATTCCATCTTTAAACTCCAATATCAAACTTACTGGACAAACGACAAGAAGGATGATGCCTACTTGAGTTGGATTCGCGGATTTTATTCTGAAATCTACAAGAAATCAGGTGGTACTCCAAATCCCAAATTGGATTCGACGGATACAGTTGATGGTTGCTATTTCAATTATCCTGACTCTGATTTAAATGAAATTGTTGGAAAAGAAGGTGCTTTGGAACTTTATTTTCTAGAAAATTTGGATCGATTGAAAAAGGTAAAACGACAATGGGATCCCAATAACTATTTTAATAGTGCACAGTCGATTCCAGTGGAGTTTGACTTAAAATCGAAGAAAGGATAGTAGGCTAAAAGTGGAATTTGGAAACAGTTGGGGAAGTTGATTTAGATGAAAATCCAATCACAACCACTGAGATCATCATTCCAGCATCTCAATAAGGGAAATTTGCAGTCGCGAAAGAGCAATTTAGAAAACTCGATTATCCGAAAGCCCGAATAATCTAGCTTTTAATTTATGATGCTGAGTCCAAAGATTAACGCCAAAAACTAGTTAAGTCACTCAGTAGTTTTTTTGCATTTTCAATTTGATAACCATCCTTATTCTTAACAAATTCTTTCAATAATAGACGAGCCTTCTCCCCTTCATTATTCGCTAAATAAGATAGTACTAATTGCCATTGATAGATAGAAATATTTGCAGGTTCGCTCTCAATTGTAGCTTCCAGAAGAGCCACTGCCAAAGAACTTTTACTGTTCTCAGTTAATGATGTGGCTTCATAAATAATGAAGGTTGAATCACCTGCTAATCGTAGTTCCTTAAATGCATTACTTGCCGATTCAAATCTCTCATTATTATAATCAGACATTGCCTGTTCTATCTTAGGATCTGAAGTCCCCATAGTAGTCACACGATCTGGATATTGAGAATAATATGCTACATAAAGATTATCATCACTGAATTGTCTATGGACAATTATGTAGGTTGGCAACGCGATGACAGCAATAATAGCTGCAATTTTCAACAATCCAATAACTGGGTTTTTAGCTGTTTTAACCCTATTTAATTCTGTAACCCTATCTTTTGTTTCTAACCAAGCAGATTCATCCAACATGGCCACAACTTTCATTTGAAGCCTCACCTCTTCTTTCAACACTTCATCAGAATCCATCTCTGCCTCAAACAAAACCCGATCTTCAGAAGACATTTCTCCTGACAAATATTGATCTATTTTTGATGTTGAATCCTCCACTTTATTAGTCTAAATAACTAGTTAACTGTTCTCTGTATCCTCTATTCTGCTTTACAATTTCTTTCAATTTAGTCAGACATTTATTCTTTTTATTCATTGCAATCTGGGAATTTTTATACCCCAAATGTTCTGATATCTCCGTCATTGAATAATGCTCAGACCACATTTTCAATACTTTTTTACATGTACCTCCAATCTGCCCAAGTAATGAACTCATCTCCTTCTTTAGTTCTCCCTCACTGAAAAAATCTAACGGGGAAGATGAAGTTTCTGTGCTAATTTCTTTGTCATCATCAAAATCAACATATCTTTTCTCCTTCTTTAGAGTCTTTAACCACACACCTCTGCAAATAGAAAACAAGTAAGTCGACAAGGCACTCTCACCTCGAAAAGATTTTTTTCTAACATTAAAAATTAAGTGTGTAACCCCTTCAATAAGCACAGAGTCTGCATCTGATTGACTTCCACTATTTTTGAGAACATACGACATTATTTTAGCCCTGTTCTTATCCAAAATATATTGAATTGCTTTATTCTCACTTTTGCCGCCAGAACAAATAAATTTAATAATTTGCACATCGGAAATGAACCTAATCTTTAACACTGTTTGAATATTATTCGTCCTAATAAATAGCACCTTAGAGCCATGGTAAAGATAATATTTACTTTGAAAATCAACTAAAAACAAAGAATTGGTTAGGTTATTTCGAGAAACTAGAACTAACGTATAAATTGAGTTATTAATCGTATTTGGGCAGATCAAATTGCTCGGTACTTAAACCAAAACAAATGAAATTAAAACCACACGCATTCGCAAATTATCTGATCCTGATTCTTCTGTCTGCCAATTTCTCTTACGGGCAATCTCCCTCTATTCATACCCCACCTGCACAGGTTTCTTCCACAGAATATCAATTTGAAATTGACTATCTCACACCTTCCCTACGAAGTGCTCATTTCTCACACCTTTGGTGGTTTGGAGACAATGGTTTTTCCTTTAATGCAATTCCTAGCTATGCATTTCAACAGTGGAACGGATCAACATTTAACATCCTAAGCGTTCCAACGGAAAATTATGGGTCGGGAGGCCCCCCACCATTAGCACTTAATGGTTTCAATCCTACAATTGGATCTGCTCCAAATGCTAAAGTTGTTTTGGCTCCAGGGAACTCCATTTATATGCAGAGTTATCGGAACGCAGTTATTGGTGACACTCTTTACCTTATTGTCTCATATGCTAATCCAGATCCTCTAGGCATACCCAATGCGAGTGGAGACTTAGCACTCCAATTACCACCCACCACTGCGTTATTACCGAATTTCATGGCGAATCACGCTGAAATGTTCCCAAATGGCGAAGCGTATAATCCTTCATCTATTAGTTGGTCGTTTTCAAACTTAAAAAGTCATGAACGTTCGATTCTTATTCCTGTGAAGATAATGAGTGGCAGTGAAGATGAATTAGATTTCACAATCACCTTAACTATCGAAGATGGATCAACTGGCGAAGTAATTGGCACGAATTATTATCCCATGAGTGTTCCTGTAGCTGAATCTCATGACCCTAATCTAATGATAGAAAATTCCGAGGCTGAAACTCAGTGCGATTTTGGAGGAGAGAAAATAAATTACACAGTAAATTTTCAGAATGTTGGCGAGGGGGCAACAAATTATGTTCAGGTGATTTCTTACCTCGATCCAAAAATTGACATGAACTCGATTTCTGATATTAAACTTCCAAAAGAATATGGAAATATTACCATTCAACAATATCAACAGGGGAACTCACCACCCCATGCAGATGCCTGGTATACAATTGATAAACCCAACAGTACAATTACGTTTGACTTCTTTGGCCTCCGTTTGCTCTCCCCTTTCAGTCCAATGTGCACTGATTTAGAATTGACGAGATCGGATGTTAAATTCTCTGTGCGTATGAAACCTGATTACGTTTTTGGGGATCCCGTTATTGCCTATTCCTCTATCGTTTTTGATTCAAATGATGCGATCACAACTGATTCGATATTCACGACCTGTGGCGATCCACTTCCAATGGGAAAAGGTGGAGGTTTTTACAATCAAGATCCAACCACGGCAGTTTCCATTGCTGATAATTTATGGATTTACATCCTAATTGGTGTAGGAGCTATACTCCTTGTCACTCTTATTGTGAGACGTTTTAGAAGGAGATAGAATATCATCTAACTACAGATATTTGCTTATTTTAGTGGCATGGAGTTTCGTTCCCTGCCACTTTATTTATTTTTACTGATTGCAATAACTTTTTGCTTTGGTCTTAGTGGTTCTGATCACACTCGAAGAACAGTACTGAGCACGTCCGTTTTACATTCTAAAGATGATTCATTAAGAGAGCAAGACAGTCTGGAAACTTGGCTTATTTCCATGAAAAAAGAAAGTCAAATCTATCGAGAGAAAGGTGACAATGACTCTGCCAAAATCATACTAGATCAATGTATCGAGGAAATTTGGAGAACTCCTAAAACGACGGGTGAATTCAAGCAGCTTGGATGGGTTTATGTAAACAGAGCCTATTTGCATGAACAAAATTCAGGAGATTATCTTCTCGCAAAGGAAGACTATTTGAGTGCTTTAAAACGATTCGATCAATGTGATTATGAGGATTTTTATGTTGCGCGTTTTGTTCTTCAACCATTAGGAAATATCTACACGCGATTAGGAGAAAACGAGCATGCCATTGTTATGTTAACTCGGTTTCAACGAATTTGCGAGGAAAGTGATCAGCAAGAAGCATTAGTGAATTCCTACAATGATTTGGCTCGAGCCTACATGAATAAATTGGATTATTCTGTAGCAATTCAAACATTAAAAAAAGGAATTGATCTGGGCAAAACGGATTATTACAATTGCGGGTTACTCTATTCGAGTTTAGCAGAAGCCTATTTGTATGCCAAAGAAAATGAGAATGGAATTGAAGCTGGACATTTGAGTCTATCCAATTTTGAAAAGGCAATTAAGGGTATTGACAAATCAGATTATAGATACAGTTTAATTCAAAAATATCTGATTGGAAGTCAACTCGTATTAGCTGAATTGAGCGTGGCAAATGGTGAGTTCGATAAAGCGAATTCTTTGTTTGGTGAAGCTCTTCATTCTGCGCAAGAAATATATAAAACTAAGCATCGGAAAATTGCAAAAATTCACCTTGGTATTGCAAAAAGTTACGTCCACGCGGGTAATTTGATAGAAGGAATGAATGAGTATCAAAATGTGATGATCTCTGTTATTCCCAACTTCAATGAATCAAATATTGAGCAAAATCCCAAGGCAAAATCATTTTACGCTGAAGTTTCGATAGGTGAAGGACTTCTTGGCAAAGCGAGAACGGCAACTAAATTATTTGAATCCACGGCCAATATCAAATGGCTAAAACTCTCTTTAACCACCTATTCCTCCTATTTTCAATGGGAGGATTTATTGAGAGCACAACAGCAAGACAGTCGTTCCAAATTGTTTTTCGTTTCGGAAATACATAAAGTTGGAGAAGAAGCATTGCATGTTTTAAATCAATTGCAGAAACTGGAAAAAAAATCGAGTTATGCTAAAAACGCCTTTAGGATCATTGAGCAAACAAAAGGAATCTTACTATCTGAATCCAGGACAGATCTTCTCAAAAACGAGAAATTGATCGAGCAAAATCATTCCTTAAAACTGCTTGAAGAACAAAAAATGCAATTGTCCATTTTGCGAATCGAATTACATGATGCCGAATTAGCGTTGGATACGGCAAGCATTAAAATCTATAAAAAGAAAATTGAAGAGTTAATTCAAAAACATCAGCTGACTTTATTTGATGTGAAAAAGCAATTCCCAAAACATGATGAATTAGTTTACCAGCATAATGACACGATCGATCTTGGCCTATTAGAACGCTATTTAACGAGTACTCAAACTGATATTTTAAACTTCTTCGTAGGTCAGTCAAAGATCTTCCTTGTGACTGGACATAAAGGAAATTTTGAATTAGTTGAATTGGACCGAGAAAGGTGCAACGAGGCTACGGAAAAATTCTTATTCGAACTGAGGAATCCACAAAAATCAAATGCATTAAATTATGAGAAAGTAGGACATTCATTGTATCATGAACTCTTAGCCTCAATCTCTAAAAATTTGAAATCTAAAAAGTGGATTATCCTTCCCGACTCTGATTTAAATAGTGTTCCATTTGAAGCACTCGTGTATGACACCATGTCTAAATCAAAAAGCTTTAAAAAGTTAAATTACCTCCTTCACAAGCAGAGTATTAGTTACGCTCCTTCGGCTAAGTTTATTCTGAAAAAGAAAACCAAAAAAGAGGAACTCAAACCATATTTGGGAATAGCACCTATATTTAAAAATGACAAGACCTATGCCTGGCTTAAGAATTCTGAATCGGAAGTTCAAATCGGCAAAGAAATATTTGGAGGGGAATTGTTGACAGGATCTAAAGCTACTAAACAAGCATTTTTGAAAGGGATTGAGGATTACAGAATTGTCCATA
>JBLHON010000219.1:0-6490 GCA_047621865.1 Crocinitomicaceae bacterium
AAGCAGTCCAAACATTCCTGCTTGCACATTAAATGGATATTTTATTGGGCAATAATAGAGGTAGGTGCCCGTCTGCTCTGCAGTGAAGTGGTAATAGCCATGATCCATGTGATAAATGGAGAGGTCATTGCTATTGTGTCTCCATTTACTCGATTTCCTCGTGGGTATTCCCTTTAGTGTAAAATCATGTGGATCTCCTTGAGAAATATTCCAGAAGTCAATGACAATACTATCTCCAAGAACTGCGTCTAGGGTAATACCAGGAAGCGAGACTTGTCCACTCAATGTATTTGTGAAGCCCGATACTCTGATTGTTTGACCTTCATCCAATTCCAGTATACCTGTAGTTCTTCCAATAAGGATTTCATGCCTCACTTGACTCTCAGCATCCCATGGGGTCAGCAGTAAAATTAAAATAATGAAGTCAATTAGTCTGTGGTGATTAAACATTTAAATTGATTAGGCCTACATCAAAGGTAGCAGTTTTATGCTCACGGAGAAATTCATCTTTCAAGATGAAAATTAAGTGTATATTGGCTGCACAGAATATTCTGTACTTGAACCACTATTAAATAGAACCAAACTTCATTCCGTATGAAAACCAAACATTTACAGGTTATCACCTGCCTATTGATATTACTATTTTGCACAAATGTCCGTGCTCAAAACGACGTTCTACCACGAAAGAATATTGATAGCCTAACAGCTACTGAATTGGCAGCTTACCTTCATGCAATTCAGATACTAAAGGACAGATCTGACATTGATCTCTATAATTTGGAGAGTTTTTCATGGCAGGCGTGGGTACATAATGCGAGTAATGTAAACTTACCAACTGGAGAGCAACTTCCGAGAAACCCAAACGAGCCCGATTCTGTCTATTACAAGCGAGCAGCGAGCCATAAATATCCTGGTTCTACTGAATATGGACACCCTGGACAATGCGTGCACCATACAGATGTTTTCCTTGGATGGCACCGTGCCGAATTTTATTATTTCGAACAAATTCTTCAGAATACAGATCCAGATGGAACGATCACGGATTCTAAAGGTAATCTTGGTCCAGCAACAAGTGATATGAGAGTTCCATTTTGGGATTTTTCACTAGATCCTTCAGGCGATAGATACCCAGAAGCGTTTGAGGATGTATCATCTGTGTTGTATGATCCAACAAGACATTCTGAAAAGGCGAATGCTCCATGGCCAATAGAGAAACTTTCATATTATATCCATCAGGATTGGCCGATTTTCGGAGGTTATCCAAAAGGAGCAAATACTACTACTGGATCGGCGGGATATGGAACTTTTGAACTAGAAGTGCACGATATGATGCATTCTGATTTTATCAGTGGCGAGCTTAGAACACCTCCGTTTGCAGCTTACGATCCTATATTCTTCTCCTTTCATGCCTATATTGATCTGATCTATGATGTTTGGATAACAAAACACAATGCGCAAGCAGGTGGGGACATGACCTCTTTGGATTATTATTTGCGTGGACAACAACCAGCTGCGTATAATCTCCCTGGTTGGAATACAGGTTCAACAGGTGTTCCAGAGACTATGGGGCAAATATTGCTCTATACAGATCATGCTAAATTAGGCTATGAATACCCAGCTTCAGCATTAAATCACTTTTTTACCGAAGAAGAGATGACTGCTTTTCTTTCTGATAAGAAAGGTGCCCCAGTGGTTTTTGGAAACGCGAAGAAAAGTGTTGGAACCCTGCTTATTCAAAATGCTGAACTCGCACCAGTTCATGAAGACAATCAAACTGTTGTTTCACGGGATCTAAGTGCTAGTGCAGACGATATCACGAATTATTACCTCGATTTCACATCTCCATTAACTAGTTCGTATAGAGTAGATGTATACATTCATCCAAAAAGTGTTGAGCCAAAAATTAAGAAGAAAAAGTTTAGAAATAAATATTTCGCGGTCTCTGCATCCTATTGGGGAGTTCCTGACAATGTTGAAGATGAAGATCATACCTCTGAGCAGGGATCAACAATGAATATTTATTTGGGGGACGCCCTGAAAGATATCAATGCAAATCACAACCCAGCCGAATGGGTGATCACAACAGTTTTAACCAAACATTAAAAAATAAGAGATATGGCAACGACATTTGACGACGTAGAAATACACATAGGTCCTTTTAGAGATGATATGATAAATCAACGGATTGAATCTCCAAATGGAGTAGTGATCTTAGACCTTAAGAAATACAAATCCGTAGCTGACAACAGTGACATTATTGGAACTGCACTGCATGGGCACGATGAAGGTACCAAAACAAGTCACCCAATGCCTCCATGGGGTAAATTGGCTGATCCAGGCTTGGCAGTTTGGGATGCATGGATAGCGGAAGGAAAGCTTCCAGGAACTGGAAAAGATGGCAACTCAGGTGCTACTGATCCAATTGCCTAGAGAATACTAGGAACCATTAGAATTGAAAAACCATCATTACCTCGCGTTCTTACATTTAGCGCGAAGAATGATGGTTTTTTCTTTAGATCAATCTAGAGATCAGAAAAATCACATAGCTATAACCTAAAACACTATTCAGATGAGTGAGAAGAATGAAGCAAAACCCTATATCATTGCAATTCCAATTTACGATGGTGTAGATTTAATGGATATTGCCGCTCCACGAGAAATTTTTAGTTGGCTCTCTGGTGATGCTAATTTCAAAAGAGGATTGAATGTTTATTTCGTTGGAGACACCTCGAGAAAGACTTTTACTACGAGTAATGGAGTTGAAATGAAAATCGAGAAAGATTTTAATGATCACGATCCTTTAGTAGCACGACCTGATTTAATTTGGGTTCCTGGTGGAAGGCCACAGACTTTAAGAAATCTCATGAATGGATGCGATAAAACTGGCCCGGCATTTTTTAGTTATATAGAACAAGCAGCCAAAGAAGCTGAGTATGTTTGCTCGGTATGTGAGGGCGCAGTTCTACTTGCTCATACTGGTTTGCTCGATGGATATGAGATAACAACACACTGGGCATTTGTACACTGTTTCAGTGACAAAGTAAAAGTGGTTGAAGGGAATCCAAGATACCACAAGGATCGTAATCGAGTGACTGGTGGCGGAATATCATCTGGATTGGATGAGTCATTATACCTCGTGAGCTTGATTGCAGGTGAAGCAAGTGCAGTGAGTATTCAGCAAACAATGCAATACTATCCTTGCCCCCCAGTGAATAGTGTTATCCCAACAGCTGAGGGATGTCCAGTTCCAATAGAATGTGATTAAATTTCCTTTCTACTATTAGATTCTCTTGTTCTTTACTTTGATGTGCCATTTAATCAAGAAGTTTATAATTCACTGGTAAGCATGATGTTGCGATTTTCCCGAGTGAATTTTTATAAATATGGATGCGAAATCCATTTAAAAATATGTATATTTCTACCAAGGCATTGAGAGACAGTTAAATAAAAACTCTCAGCATTGTAAATCCTAATACCACTATTTATATGACCTCAGAAAGTACTTTTTCTCGATTTACGGACCTGTTGAAAGGCGTTCCCATACCCGCCAGTAATGGCGAAGTTCAAATACAACTAGTCTCTGAACTTTTCGATTCTTCCAGTTACAAGTATACAAATCAAGTATCTGCGAGTCTACAATCAACAAAGGTGGCCGCAGAGAAGGATGCTGCAACACCATCACCTGATGGACCTGTGCAATTCTTCGAGGGCGCTGAACACACCTTTTTAGGTAACTCTATAGAATTAACAATGGCAGATGGCTCAACAAGTGCAGCTGGAAGTTATAATTTTTCAATGTCCAATGGAGCTTCGCTCACTTACGGACAAATTTTAGCCCTTGGAGGAGATTTTTATGGAGTCCCAAATTCACCAATTTGTCGTGGTGGCGTGCCTGTTTTTATTAGCGCGTTTAACTCATTGGATACGGCAAATACAACTGAATTGTCGAACATACTTTCAGTAATGGATTCTGAAATTGACTTGGCTTCTCAAGCTTATCTCAATGGAGAGAATGTTGCAGATGTGTACTCTGAAGATATTGGTAATTCGAATTCAGCTAAATGGAACCTGATCACTGGAGGAGGTCTGATAGGGCAAGATTGGACCAAGATTCCCGCGGGCTTAGATGCTGCAGGTACTTTAAAATATATATTTCCTGCTGGTCGATATCTTCAACTTGCAAATAACAATCTTGATCATTTCGGAATCAATGCACGCACAGCATATCTGGTCGGCCATATTACGGCTTGTAGTATGGCTGTTACTGCAACTTCAGAAGCAGATCTTCTGAAAGCATACAAGATGAATGCCTTCGCAGATCATTTTATGTCTGATTTATTTGCGGCTGGACATCTACGTACGCCAAGATATGTGCTTCAACAAGACGTGTCGGACGCTTCAATATTATTGGTTATTGCAGGATTAGTATTTGTGAATCCGGCTTTAGCTGCTGGTCTCGCTGCATTAGTGATTGCAATGAAATATGTTGGAGGATATGAAAATGGTGTAATTGGTAACATGCTTTCTAAGTCAATGCACGATGAGGACAATACGTTTGGATTGAATGTTTCAAATAATGAAAGTCCAATGAAACTTTGGCGATGCTATGGAGATTCGCACCTTTTGTCAGATGCAAATTCTGATAGCATGGCAATTACCATAGAGGCCATTCAAGCTTCTGCCAATGATGTGTATCAATCGTACAAAACGAAGAAGTTGGTTTATCAAGGTGCCATGCCCTACATTCCGAACATCGAGAAATTAATTGATCCCCTGAATGTAAAGCAGAATTTTTCGCCATTATTTAATGTTCAAGACGGAAAATTAGGTCAACGTGATGACTTAGCAGATAAGAATGAATATGAGTGGACAAATTGCTGGACTGGAGCGACAACACTTCTAGCATTGCTCATAGATGACCATATGGACACGTCGCCAGATAATTTCCCTACTCCTCCAAACTTTACCCCTGTAGTGAATAATCAATTCTGGGCGCAGAATGCACCTTGGGGACCTAATTGGGTAACTAGTAATCAATATAGGTATGCCGTCGCGCTCGTGTACAAATTTCCAAATTATTCTCAAGTATCTCAATCCTCAAATAGAGGACCATGGATGACATGGCAAACTATTCCAGAAAAAGGATTTGGAGGAGCTTGTATCTCATTACCGACTTTGCCTAGTTATGGAAGTGGTTGGAATATTTATAGACAGTTCATACTTCAGGGTAACAGCAGTCCTCAACCTTTCACTAATGTAGGTAGGGTAACCCCTGAGAGTCCAAGTACAAGTGTGATTCTTGAAAATGGAGTATATTATTTTAAAGATGGATCAAAATAAACGTGAATTATGGCATTAACAATTAGTATAACTAACCCAGATAGTAACGAGCCTTCAAATATGGAAGGATTCCAGTTTAATATAACGCAAGGTGAAGATCTACTTGAATCTGCACAAAGTGACGCAAATGGAACAGTAACGTTTCCGAATGTAGATCCCTCATTACAAGGTTTAACAATGGTTTTGGACCTGGAATATTATGCCCAATATCAAGGGCAAATTCAAAGTCAAATTAATGCTTGGATTCCAAGTGGCCCCTCAACTCTTCTTACTTATGATAGTGGTAAGTCTGCAAGGGACACACCCTTTGGTCCTGAATGGACTGATGGAAATATAGTCTATTACCATGTGACCTACTTTTCACTCACTGGAGAGAGTGCTCCTGGTCCTGTCCTTGCTATCACAATAGATGGATACTGTTGTCCTCTATTGACAGATTTACCAATCTTTGAGGTATCTACAATTCCTGCAACACAGCTCGTTGGCAGAAATATATATCGCGCATTTGCAATCAAAAGTATTAGCAATCAAATTGGTCCTTATGAACTAGTTGGAGTTATTACAGATAACAAGACTACCACATTCCAAGACTTTATGTCTTAGGTAGATAGAGATTGGAGCCCGTCAATTGGTAATGCCCGAAACTTTAATTATTCACGATTAATAGATACTCGAGGTATGATCAAGATTTCTCATCAATGCTTCTTTGGACTTAATTACATTCACTTTTTCGGAAAAGTTTAAAGGAATAATAGTTAAATTGGAGCTGTAATTGAAATAATACCAATAGAGAATGGAAAGATCTATAGAATTCGTCAATTTTGATAGAAGTCTCGGGCTTGAAAAGGCGATACATGAATCACTAGACAAAATTGAGTCAAAGTATAATTGGATTATTAGAGTGCAGGTGTATCTCAAAGATCAAAATGAATCAGATGGAGCAGGGAAACTCTGTGAGATGAAATTGAGCGTGCCTGGACCTCAACTATTTGCGTCTGCCAGTGAATCTGAATTCATACCGGCAATTCATGAAACACAGCGGGAATTAGAGCGTCAATTGAAAAAATACAAAGAGATGCATTTCGACAATCGAAGAAAATAGTTATGTATTGAAATAACGCTCTTTCAAGATCGATAAATGATGCTCGGC
>JBLHON010000220.1:0-6482 GCA_047621865.1 Crocinitomicaceae bacterium
AATCATGGCTGGTCTTTACGCATCAAATCAATTCAAAATAGGCTATTCATTCGATTTCAGCACGACGAAATTATATCAGTACAATGCTGGAGGCCATGAACTCGTACTTACGTTAATGCTGGGAAGGGAAGATTGGAATTAAAATAAATGGACACGGCCTTGCTTCGCCGTAGCTTCAGCATAGGAGCTTAGATTGTTTGATTATTAGACACGGCTGAGGCCTTTGGATTGGATCTTCTTTACTTCAATAAATCACTTTAAGGATTCATTTTAATGAATCCCTTGTGTTCCTTCGCCATAGCTTCGGCACAGGCGCTGTGCACCACCAAATTATTCCTTGTGCCCTTTGTACCTTAGTGGTAGCCTTTTTTCTTTACTGCCCTTCTCGATACATCGCTAAAAAACGAGACACTCGAAGTGACAGTAATGTATACAACGAATTTGTCACTCGAGAAGGACAGAGAAATTCTAATTAAACTTTATGGCCTTCACGGGATGAATGCTCGTAATCACCATACTAGGGATTATTAGTGCAGATAAACACACTACCAACGTGGCGGCATTAAGAATCAGCCAGTGCCAGATATTTAATTCGATTGGAACTTCCGAGAGATAATATACCTCTGGATTGAGCGAGATAAACCCCGTGTATTGCTGAATGAGACAAAGGCCTAATCCAATCAGATTTCCCCAGAGCATTCCACGTCCAATCAAGAAACCAGCTTGGTAAAGGAAGATTTTCCGAATACTCGTATTCGTGGCTCCCATGGCTTTCATCATTCCTATGAAATTAGTTCGAATCAGAATGAGTACAAGAAGCGCAGATCCCATATTAATAATACCTATCAGGATCATAAGCGTGAGAATAATAATCACGTTCAGGTCGAGAAACCCAAGCCACATGAAAATATCTGGCTGATTTTGGATAATGCTTGTCGTTTTGAGGACCTCATCATGAACAGTTAACTGATTGTCAACTTTCCGTTTCACTCGAGTCATTACCTCTTCAAGATCACTCCATTCCTTCACAGTAATCTCAAATCCTCCAACGTAATTTGAATGGCTCCCTTTTCCTGGCGTGATCTCACAGATTACTCGTTTGACACCATCACTTAGGGCAAATTTTGTTCCTTCTTCGTTCAAATATTCCCGGTCGAGCTCATCAATGTCGTTCAGCTTAAAGTTGCATCGTGCAGTGCGATCACCCTCAACTGTGATTTTCAAATAGGCCGTATCTGCAAGGGTAGATTCAGAAAGATCAGCGCTAATATTCGACCAATAATCCGTCACAATTAAGCGCACAATTGTATCGCGATCTGGACAGATTGAAAAGCCATAATAACTATCAAATCCTTCGCCCCAATCATAGCGTAAATTTCCATTTCCTCCAGATGCATTTGCTTTAATTACAATTTGATCGTCGATTAAAGTGTCTGCTATCTCAATAGTGGCGTCTATTCCCCAATCATTGAGTTGCTGAACTGTTGAGAGTTTTCCAAGAACTATTTGCTTGTCAAACTCTTCCAATCCTGTTTTGTAAATCGCAGAAATGGTAAATTTTCGCTTTACAGGAAGATTCTTCACGAAGAAAGCACTGATCTTATCGCCGATCTTATAGTTTAAATCTGACGCTAGTCGTTTCGAGATAACAAGTAAGTTTTCACTTGAATCTTGCGAATAATCAGGAATTTCACCCTCCAACAGGTGTTTCTTGAAGAAATTCCAGTCGAATGTGGTGTCTACTCCTTTAATAACAGCTCCATGAACTTGATATTGATGCTCTGTTGTATCTCTTCCATTTGGAAGGGTATACGAAACTTCACGCTCATCAGATTGGAACAAAACGGGCTTATATCCAACAACATGAATGGACTGGATTCCGGGGTCTTTTCTTAAGGCTGAAATAAATTCTTGGTCTCTTCGAACTGGCGCACTTTCATAGATGCTATTCTCGCCGGCAGCCATAATAAAAATATGCGATCCAAAGCCACTTACCTTTTGGCGCACTTCTTGCTGAAAACCAGTTACAACGGCAACAGTGATGAGGTTCACAATAACTGCCAGTGCAATACTAATGATCGAGATGCTGACAATAGGTTTGGAAACTTTCTTACCTTGTACAACACTCTTGAGCGTTTTCTTAGATATGAAATATTCGAATGCCAAATTACAGAGAGCTTTTCGGCTAAAGTACACAAAGGTTTTGTGCCTTAAAAGTATTTTCATTTTTTTGATTTCTGCTTGCGGATACAGTAATTCCGCAAGCACTGATCCTGTGGTTCATGATGATGTGCCCATGAAACAGCAAATTATCCCCCAGTTGTTTGTAGGAGCTGAAAGAACCTTGGAGTTTATCCCTCAATTGACAGGTAAAAAAGTCGGAATTGTAGGGAATCAATCCTCTCGAATTGGTGACACACATTTAGTTGATTCATTAATTTCTCTTGGAGTTGATATTCAACGTGTTTTTTCTCCTGAACATGGATTCCGAGGCAATGCTGATGCAGGAGCGCATGTGGCAAGTGGCAAGGATGCAAAAACAGGATTGCCAATCGTTTCACTTTATGGGAAGAATAAAAAACCAACACAGGATCAGCTGAAAGGGCTGGATGTTGTCGTTTTCGATATTCAAGATGTTGGAGTTCGTTTTTACACCTATATCTCAACCTTACATTATGTGATGGAAGCATGCGCGGAAGCTGGAATCCCAGTGATCGTACTTGATCGTCCAAATCCTAATGCACACTATGTAGATGGACCAGTTCTAGATCCTAAATTTGCTTCTTTTGTTGGAATGCACCCAGTTCCTGTAGTTTATGGGATGACCATTGGCGAGTATGGGATGATGATCAATGGGGAGAAATGGTTGAAGAATAACCTTGAGTGTAATCTGACAGTGATCGCTTGTAAAAATTATTCGCATGGAAGACGCTATGCTCTGCCAGTGCCTCCTTCACCTAATTTGCGCTCAGAAAGATCGATTCAGTTGTATCCAAGTTTATGTTTATTTGAGGCGACAACAGTTAGTGTTGGAAGAGGTACAGACACACCATTTGAAATTTATGGGCACCCAAATTTTTCTAAAACGGATTATGAATTTACGCCAAGCTCTGGATATGGTTCTAAATACCCAAAACATAAGGAAAAGACTTGCAATGGTTATAATTTACACGATTCACTGCCGTTTAGAATGGACAAGTTCGACCTGAGTTTCTTGTTGAATGCCAACAAGCTATTGAAAGGAAAAGTATTTGTAGATCGAGAAGGAGCATTTAATGGATTGGCTGGGAACGCGACACTCTTGAAACAACTGAGAGCAGGATTGCCAGAAGAACAAATTCGTGCTTCTTGGCAGAAAGACTTGGATGAATTTAAATTGGTTCGAGAGAAGTATTTGCTGTATCTCTAGCTCACTCCGAGTCAAACTCATCCTCTTTAAAAATAACTGAGCCACTTTTTGTCCTTGTTTTTGGCTTTGTACTGCATGTATTTTAAGCTTGGATAATACAAGAGTGCAATGATAAGTGCCCACGCCAAATAAACATATCTCAGGGATACTTCAAGATGCATATATAATCCATCCATCCAGTTTTCGTAGCTGCCAATGCAAGAATACCATGGCCTTCCCATGAGTGGGATCAATAGCATGCTCGATAAATGAATCACGGCAATGTGGGTGAAATAGAAGAACAATGGAACCCGACCAAAGACAAGGAAAAAGTTCGTGACTTTATTGCGGAATCTTTCAAGAAATGCAAGTAAGATTAGGCAAACACCAATGGTTACCAATGTAAAGTGCAGGGAAGGTGGATACTTCGTAATTCGCGTGAAGGAGACAATGTCCTTGAATAAACTGTCCTGGGTTTGGAACCACCATTGTGGATCTCCATAGAGATTAAATGTCCGCAAGATGATGAAGAGCAAGAGTGCTCCAAGCCCAATCATATAGAGCATTTTTCTTCTATACTTGGGATCAACCTCTTTTTTGTAGAGTTGTCCAAACGAATATCCCAAGATCATAATTCCAAGCCATGGCAGCATAGGATATCCAACTCCAAACCAACGATGATCGCCAAATTCATACCCTCCAAACTGGTGGAACAAATACCAAAACGTGTCAAAGAAGCCATCTCCTGAAACTGTAATTCCGTCTAGGAGATTGTGCCCTGCTACAATCGCGATACCTAGCACAAGAAGTACATATTTAGGTAAATGAATGAGGGCAGCCATGACCATCATGCAAGCACCAATAGCCCAAATTACTTGAAAAGTCAAGACGCCAAAGTGAAAGTCGAAATTCCAAAGGAAGTTATTGAGAACAACTTCTAATACTACCAGCCATAAGCCTCGCGTAAATAAAAACCACGAAAGTTGCTTTTTAGATTTTCGCTGTGATTGCAAGAAAGCAGAGGTTCCTGAAAGAAAAACAAAGATTGGCGCGCAAAAGTGTGTTATATAGCGTGTGAAATAAAGAGCAGGAGTTGTTAATTCCATATCCATGGTCTGAAATGAGCCACCACTTCCCCAAAGGTGGAAATAATCGCGGGTGTGATCCAAACACATGATTACCATGACGATTCCTCGTAATAGGTCGATAGATTCTATCCTGTGTGATTTAATCATGAGCTAGTTTCAACGTGCGAGTATGATTGTCGTTCTGTAAGCCACTTTTAGTTCAACCAACCTTTCCGAATTCCAAAGGCAGAAAACCACAAAACGAAAAGGCCAAAGACAATGATTGATATTGGCATCCCTACACTTCCAGGGCCATACACTTCAGCTGTATTCGTAAAGAAGAGGGCGAAAGTCATTTGAGGGATACTACCGACCAATGAAACGATAAAAGCCAATTTGGACCATTTTTTCCGCGCTACTAATCCAATTGCTCCAATTGCACCACCAAAAACGGCAAATCCAAAGGCTACTTGTGTCCAAAGTGGATAACTCTTGAAAAGCTCTTGTTCAGCTTCGGGTAATAAATTCAAGACTTCATCACTCATCATTATATGTTGGAAAAATGAGGCGACTCCCATCAAATTCCAGAGTAGAGCAATGATTGCTATGACACAAAACCAAATTGGGGCTTTTGTTCTTTTACTTCCCATTATTCTTTTTATTAAAGATTAAGTACTCGTTTTCAGCAATATAAATTTAGTACTTTTTAGATAAGTATCTATAATACGCTCTGTTTTGCAGTTACAGTAATGGATTTCTAACCTTTTTTAATTAAGAGATACCTGCGCGATTGATAATAGTTTCCATTCGTTTCACGTACGAGTAATCTTTTACTTTCCAACATCGATTTCTTCCATTCAGGATTAACTTCGAAGGAAGAATTCGCGTTAACAAGATTCAGGAAAGGAACATCCATTTCTATGGAATCAACCACCCACCAATTGGAATTTTCTGAGCCATAGAGATCAATTAACAATTGATTGGTTTCGTTGAAACCTATTAAGGAAGTGTCAGTTGTGAAAATGTATCCACCAGATTTCAAAATGGCGTCTTTATTCGCGCAATGCTTCAACATTGAATCCAGCATGTATCTTCCATTTTGTTCTGTCACGAAAAAAGGATCTTCAATTCCACAGCTTGCGTCCACATTTGCTGGGTTGCAGAGCACTAAATCACAATCCATCCTATTGGTGTCATCTACTTTATCAAAGATTTCGTTTAGGTCGCCTATTTGTGTGATGAGCTCTTGAGTGCTGCCAGACTTTGATTGATAAACGCCCCAATTATTCTTTAAATGTGCAACTGAGTCTTCCAACAAATCCATTGCAAATACCTTTGAAATGTTCGGAAATAGTGAAGCAGCTAGTAGTGATAAATGGCCAATTCCACATCCTACGTCAAGCACAGAATTGAAATTCAATTGATTGGCTGGAATCAAATGATCTAAAGAAGTGTCATTTTGAGAGTTGAGATATAGGGTGTACAAGGTATTAGCGAAGTTCAGACCAACTGTAGAAGGGAAATGTATGTCTGAGCTAGTTTGTTCAAGAACAATTGAATGATCTCCAAAGGAAAGGGTCTTTGTTACTGGTTGAAACATACTAGAATGTTTAAAAATCTATTTTTTGTAAGATACTATTTATGGATTCTTTCCGAGTTTAGGGTTCTTAAAATATCTCATTCTTTTAGATAAATCAAATCGCCGTCAATGAATTCCTCCTCCTTGATTTTTTTGCCATTTTCATCAAAGTAAAACCAAACACCATCCTTTAAGTTTTCATAACGAACCCAACCATTAATTATCCCAGAGTCACTTAAGACAATGCCATTTTCTTTTAAATATTCACTTGTCTGATCGAAATCGGTAATGGATGTCCCATAACATGCGTGTATCATTTTAGAATATTCGCCGATCATTTGAAGCTTTCCATTTGAATGATAATATTCCCATACTCCTGATCGAAAAGAACAGGCGTCCATATATTCAACTTCTGTCCACGTTCCTCTATTTCTTTCTTCTCCAAATG
>JBLHON010000221.1:0-6455 GCA_047621865.1 Crocinitomicaceae bacterium
TAAATTTTTAAGCCGTGCAAGCGACTCTGGCAATCCTCCAACTGGATTATCATAAATATCAATGTACTCAAGACTTACAGCATATTCAATGCATTCTGGGATCTCTGTTATCTCATTTCTATTAACGATCAATTCTTTTAATTTGGTGAGTCGACAAACAACCAGAGGAAATATAGTGAGCTTATTTCGTTCAACATTCAGCACTTCCAACTCGCTAAAATCTCCAATGAAATTTGGAACCTGCTCGATTTTATTCTTGGAAAGATTAAGGAATCTTAATTTCTTGAATTGGGCAAGTTTCTCAGGAACTTCTGTAAGCTTCATTTTCTCGAAAGTGATTCCAAAAACGCTATCGGGATTTGCATTCAATGCCTCTTCCCAAGTGTACATTTTTACATCTTGCGCATTGACTGCGCTAGACCAAAGAAGTAAAATAATCGCGAATGTTCTTTTCATCTACTGCCAATTGTTCTTTGAGCTCAAAAAGAGACTCGAACTTCATTTCATCACGGAATCGAGACAAGAATTGTACCGTAACGTATTCCCCGTACAAATCACTGTCAAAATTAAATAAATGCACTTCTATAGAAAGGTCATCATGGTTGGCGATTGTAGGACGCAGACCAATGTTCATCATTCCTTCATGGATTGAGCCATTGCCAAGAACCACATTTACGGCATAAACACCCAGTTTAGGAATCAGCTTTGTATCACTTTCTATATCTAAGTTTGCCGTTGGAAAGCCAATGGATCTACCCAATGCCTCGCCCTCAACTACTTTTCCATTCAATTCAAAAGGTTCGCCAAGGAATTTTTTCGCTCGATCCATCTCTCCATTCATGATTGCGTTGCGAATTTTGGTCGAGCTGATATTTACTTCATCAATTTCCTGTGCATTAATCTCAATTACTTCAAATCCGTAGGTTTCGCAAACTTCTTTCAAAAACGCGATCGAGCCCTCGCGATTTTTACCAAATTGATGATCATACCCAATAACCAACTTCTTTACATGAAGTCGATTGACTAAATAATCGCGGACAAATTCAATAGCAGTTAATCTAGAAAATTCACGTGTAAAAGGATGGACGATCACATTTTCAAGCCCAAATCGTCGAAGTTTGTCAATTTTTTCAGCTTGCGTCTGAATTAGCCTTAACTCATGATTTTCAGGGTAAAGCACCATCCTTGGGTGAGGGTAAAAGGTAAATAAAACCGATTCACCACCAATTTTTTCCGCTTCGCGATTTAATTGCTCAATGATTTTCTGGTGTCCAAGGTGCACACCGTCAAAAGTCCCAATAGTTAATACTGGATTAGCGATGCCACGAATATCATCAAAACCTTGGAAAATGTTCATTGAATTTCCTTTACAGCAAAAGTAGTAAATCTAGCATCATAACTACATGCCACATTCGGTAATTCTTTCATTAATCTGGTCGCTAATCTCGGGGGCAAATTGATACTTATCAACCATAGCATCCAGAAGAATTATGCATTTCCTCGCTTTTTTAATGGTCTCATCCATTTTCAATCTGCACTCAAATATGCATCCATCTCCTCTTCAAATGAGCTTGTTGAAGATCCTACGAGCACTACTGTAATCGCTAGAACAATAATTCTGCCTCTCCTCATAGTCGTTGAATCATCTTTTTGCTTGCAACACTGCCACAAATTAGGTATTTTTGCAGTACTATTTCGCTTTATTCAGAATTAATCTAAATAACGAAACGTAACATTTAAAATCGTGGATTATGATAACTGTCACAGATTCAGCTAAAAACCAAGCAATCCGATTAATGTCGGACGATAGTAAGGATGGCTATTTCATTCGCGTTGGCGTTCAGGGTGGAGGATGCTCTGGGTTGATGTATCAACTTGACTTTGACAACCAGCAGAAGGAAGACGATAAAACGTTTGAAGATAACGGCATGAAGGTGGTCGTAGATAAGAAAAGCTACCTCTATCTGTTGGGTACAACTCTAGATTTTTCAGGTGGCCTCAACGGCAAAGGCTTTATATTTGTAAACCCAAATGCCGATCGTACTTGTGGTTGTGGCGAATCGTTCTCAATTTAGACTGAATGTCAGATTATACCGAAAATGAATTAGCTAAGGATCTCGAGAACCAAGAATATAAATTTGGTTTCACCTCGGATATTGAATCAGATGTCATTCCAAAAGGACTGAATGAAGATGTTATTCGATTGATCTCTTCAAAGAAAGACGAGCCAGAATGGTTGTTAGAATTTCGTTTGAAATCTTTCAAGCATTGGAAAGAAATGACTGAACCCAATTGGGCGCATGTTCATTATACAAAACCCGATTTTCAGAACATCAGCTATTACGCTGCACCAAAGCAGACGAAAAAATACGAAAGTTGGGACGATGTTGATCCAGAGATGAAGGCTACAATGGCCAAGCTTGGGATTTCCATGGAAGAGCAAAAACGACTTACTGGAACTGAAATTGCCGTTGATTTTGTCATGGATTCTGTATCTGTTGCAACATCATTTAAGGGCAAACTGAAAGAACTTGGAATTATTTTCTGCTCCTTTTCAGAAGCTGTACAAGATTATCCAGAGCTTGTGAAAGAGCACATGGGGAGTGTTGTTCCACCAGGAGATAATTTTTATGCTGCCTTAAACTCAGCAGTATTTACAGATGGATCTTTCTGCTACATTCCGAAAGGAGTTCGTTGCCCTATGGAACTTTCCACCTATTTCAGAATCAATGAAGGCGGCACTGGTCAATTCGAGCGAACACTTGTAATTGCTGATGAAGGTGCTTACGTTTCATACCTCGAAGGATGCACAGCTCCAATGCGTGATGAAAATCAATTGCATGCTGCTGTTGTGGAATTGGTTGCAAAGAATGATGCAGAAATAAAATATTCAACTGTTCAAAACTGGTATCCAGGAGATAAAAATGGCGTTGGAGGAATTTTCAACTTCGTGACAAAACGCGGGATGTGTGAACGCAATTCCAAGATTTCATGGACACAGGTAGAAACTGGGTCGGCAGTTACATGGAAATATCCATCGTGCATTCTCAAAGGAGATAACTCAATTGGAGAATTTTATTCAGTGGCTGTAACGAACAATTACCAGCAGGCTGATACAGGAACAAAAATGATCCATCTTGGGAAGAATACCAAGAGCACGATTATCTCGAAAGGGATTTCCGCGGGTAAATCACACAATTCTTACCGTGGACTTGTCCAAATTCATAAGAACGCTGACAATGCTCGAAATTTCTCTCAATGTGATTCACTCTTGATGACAGATGAGTGTGGCGCGCATACATTCCCCTATATCGAATGTAAGAATAGCTCTGCCAAGATTGAGCACGAGGCAACAACTTCAAAAATTGGCGAAGATCAGATCTTTTATTGCAAGCAACGTGGACTCAGTGAGGAAAGCGCCATTAGTTTAATCGTCAATGGATATTGCAAAGAAGTATTGAATCAATTGCCGATGGAATTTGCTGTAGAAGCGCAAAAATTATTGACAATCAGTCTTGAGGGCTCAGTGGGTTAACAAATTAATTAGAACAAGTCGATGCGTCCCGATGGCTATCGGGAGCATCAAGAAGTTTAAATAAAACACTAGAACGTGATAACAATAAAGAACCTACATGCTTCAATTGGAGGCAAAGAAATCTTAAAAGGACTCAACCTCGAAGTGAAGGCTGGAGAAGTTCATGCACTCATGGGACCTAATGGTGCTGGAAAAAGTACATTGGCATCTGTTCTTGCTGGTCGTGATGAATATGAAGTGACAGAGGGATCTGTTGAATTTGATGGTCACGATTTGTTGGATATGGCTACAGAAGATCGAGCTCGTGAGGGCGTTTTTCTCGCATTTCAATATCCTGTTGAAATTCCAGGTGTCTCAAACGTGAACTTCTTGCGAACTGCGATTAATGAAATTCGAGATTATAGAGGACAAGAATCTATGTCAGCTAAGGATTTTATGGCAAGAGTTCGTGAAAAATCTGCACTTGTTGAATTGGATGCAAAGCTTGCTTCGCGAAGTGTGAATGAAGGGTTTTCTGGAGGAGAGAAGAAGCGAAATGAAATTTTTCAAATGGCAATGCTTGAGCCAAAGCTGTCGATCTTAGATGAAACGGACTCAGGACTTGATATTGACGCACTACGAATCGTTGCAAATGGCGTGAATAAGTTGAAAAGTGATGAGAATGCAACTATTATTATTACGCATTATCAACGGCTGTTAGATTACATCATTCCTGATTTCGTACATGTATTATACGATGGGAAGATCGTGAAAACAGGCCCGAAGGAACTCGCTCTAGAATTGGAAGAGAGAGGATACGATTGGATTAAAGAAGAATTGGCGCATTAAATCGGACAACTATGAGTACTGTTCTGGAAAACAAACACCAGTTTATTGATGGGTTGACGCCAACATCTATCGCGATTGATGAAGCTATTCGCAAATCGGCATTGAAAACACTTGAAACAAGTGATCTTCCTACAACGCGCACAGAGGCTTGGAAGTATACGCGTGTCGCAAAGCTTGCTAAGGTCAATTATACATCTGTAGAAGCGAGTTTAGATCAACTAGACGACTTTTTAATAGCACAAGATGTGGTTACGCTCGTTTTCGTGAATGGCTATTTCTCTTCGAAACTTTCTTCAGATACTATTCCGACAGGAGTAACTGTTAAAAAATTAAGTGAGTGCAGTTCAACAGAGCTTCCTAAATCGCTGATTGATCCTTCTGTAGATATTTTCAGTGCGTTAAACACGGCCTATTTGAATGATGGTGTTTGGATTGATTTCGCAGCAAAAGCACAACTAGAAAAACCAATGCAGATTCTTCATATCGTGAAGGGTGAAAAGGTTCTATCTAACTTTAAGACAATTATCACGGCAGGTTCGTTTTCGAAAGCATCAGTGATTCAAGGGTTTTTCGCTGCAGATGCAGAAAAAGCATTTACGAACTCAACGACTGAAATTCACGTTGGAGAAAATGCATTTTTAACGGTCGATAAAATTCAATTTGAAGACGAATCGACTTCGCACATCAGTACAGAACAAGTAAGCCAAGGAAAGGATTCGACCTTCACAATAAATACGGTCACACTTAATGGAGGTTTGGTACGAAATAACCTCAACATTGATGTCCGCGGTGAAAACTGTACATCGAATCTGAACGGGACTTATTTACTGAAGAATAAACAGCACGTTGACAATCATACAGTCGTGGATCACATTGTTCCCAATTGTAATTCAAACGAGCTCTATAAAGGTGTAATCGACAATCAGGCTACAGCTGTATTTAATGGGAAAGTTTTTGTTCGCAAGGACGCTCAGAAAATCAATGCTTTTCAGTCAAACGGAAATGTCTTATTAACGAATGATGCTACTGCGAATTCGAAACCAGAACTGGAAATCTATGCTGATGATGTCAAGTGTTCGCATGGATCTACCACTGGGCAGTTAGATGAAGAAGCAGTCTTTTATTTACGTGCACGTGGACTTTCAGAGACATCTGCACGGCAATTGATGGTTTCAGCCTTTATTGGTGAAGTACTCGATCACATTGAAAATGAAGATGTACTCGATTACGTGAAAGGATTGTTGAAGAGTCGTTTTGGTTGGGATTTTAGATGATTTCTTGGAGCATAGCAAAACTTGTGAATATAATTTCGGGCGCGAAGTTCAGACAATGTCACTTTTCGTCATTTAAATAGGCTGATATAGTCTTCGAACACGTAAACTTTCCCTCTTTTCGCTCCCGTAATTTCTTGGATAATTTTTAGCGATTCTAATTCGTAAATGAGCTTGTAAGCTGATGGCAACGATAGCCCAGTTAGGCCTTTTGCTTTTTGTACGCTAATCATTGGATGTTCAAATAAATAGTTAGTGACTATCAGAGCGTTATTCGCTCGACCACCAAGTGTTTGTAGTTTCGTTTCTACCTCTTTTTGCAGTTTTAGAATTTGATCAAATGTATTTATCCCACTCTTTGTTGTTTCGATTACTCCAACTAGGAAAAATTTGAACCATTGATTAATATCGTTTTTCTCACGAACCTTCGTTAGGTTGTCATAGTATAATGTTCTGTTGCGTTCGAAGAAATCAGAAAGGTATAAAATTGGTTTTTTTAGTATCCCTTTTTCTACGAGATATAAAGTGATCATAAGTCGACCGACGCGACCATTTCCATCGAGAAATGGGTGGATTGTTTCAAATTGATAGTGTATCAATGCAATTTTTAAAATGTCCGGAAAATAATACTCTTGATTATGAGCAAAATTTTCGAGGTCTCCCATAAGTTCTGAAATTGACGAGTGAATCGGAGGAACAAACGAGGCATCATTGATAGACTCCCCACCTATCCAGTTCTGGCTGATTCTGAATTCTCCGGGTAATTTACTTTCTCCTCGTACTCCCTGCATTAAAGTTTCATGCGTCTTTTTTATTAGCCT
>JBLHON010000222.1:0-6448 GCA_047621865.1 Crocinitomicaceae bacterium
GTTGATTGCCTCCACAAAGTTTGATGTACTAATTGACGGCAGGAGTTATCCTCCTAAAGATTTGTTGAGGTATGGTCATGAAGAATTGAATGGTGAGAATATTTGGGAAATCACTGGAGGCGAACCAACGAATAAATTCTTAAAGAACATGGGCTTTGAAATAACTTCTAAAAGTGATCCCCTTCAAGATCTCATTTCCGATTACAAAAAGCACATCGCCAAATCTAAGATGCTGGATGAGGTTTATAAATGGGATGATATATGGCAATTACTGCAAGAATAGAATTTGTGCGGTTTGTTCAGGAATTCGAACGGCAGAGATTATACGCAAATATCAACCAATAATTGAGACTTGGGAAGATCCCCACTTTATGACTCTAACAGCCAAGTCATGCACAAAGGCTAAATTGAATGCTAGAATCTCAAATACCCTTCGAGCCTATCAGATTGTCAAAAAACGGTTATATACAATGTATAAGCGAGGGAAAGGAGTGCAGCCCATAGGAATACGCCACATAGAATGCAATTACAATCCCCTCGTACATCCTTAAATCATACCTACATAAAACAACTTCAGCAATCGTATTGCATTCATTTCCGTAATGCTTAATGTTGTTCTCAATCCCGAGATCGTCAAAACAATAAATCTTGCGCTGCTTTCCGTATTTGTTGATTACGGTGAATCCATCTTGGTTGAATTCCGAGGCGATTTTGCCAAGCAGCCTTCACGCGCTTGTCGTTGGTATCGTTAATTACCTGTACATCTTTTAATAGTGTTTCAAGGTATTGCTGCAAATCACCTCGATAGGCGTGTTCACGTGAAATTCCTGTCTGGAATCTTTTGTTGAGGTTTTCAATGTATAGTTGGATGGTCATAATATCGTGTCACTTGGTGGTTGTCTAATTGTCAATCAAGTGCTGCATCTATTACTAATTCGACGTCGAATTCAGATTGGTCCAATTCAGATATAATTTCGAATTCAGCTTTGATAGGATATTCATTATCAAGAGGAGACCCGCCAGAAAATGATTCAGGAATATTAATTGCATGCTGCAAGCTAAATATTGGATCATGGCTGAATGGAGTTACAAAAGTGCTCAGGCTGTATTCGTTGTTCCTTGAAACTCCGTTTTGACTTGTTAGGCGTATTTTTAATTTGAGATTTTCTTCAAAAAGTTTTTTGCTCCACGCGTTTGGATCGTTCCATTCAAAATGGGGACGAAGCATCATTTTATTGATCAGAATATAGTGACTCCTATGGGTCAACATACGTTCCTGTTTTGGCTCCTGACTCGAAAATTTCATAATAATATTCTGCTGAATTTCAACTTCTTGCATGCGCGTGTAGTTTGTTCCTTTTCCAACGCCATGTTGTACTATGAATCGTGAAGTTGTTAATTCTGCTAACATTCTTTTTACAGTAGGCAATGGCATTCCCAATTTTTGTGCAATCTGACTCGATTGACAACCTGGATTAGCACCAATGAATGTTAGCACAGTTTTCTCCTTGGTTGACAATTTATTCTCTCTTTTTTGCCCCTCTAATTTCTGCATTAATTTAGACTGAATATTACTCAAGCAAGAAGCGAAAAACAATATCCAAGGCTGAATTTCTTCACCCGGCCGCTGTTGTTGACATTCCATCAATACGTGGTAATATTCTTTTTTTCTTTCTTCTATTTCATGTTCGAAACTCACATATTGAATCCAGTTATATCCATTTTTAAGCAGAAGTAATGTTCCAAGCAATCTGCTTAATCTTCCGTTACCATCTTGAAAAGGGTGAATACTTAGGAATTCATAAACAAAAGTCGCCACTTTAAGTAATGGTGGCGTTTGATTGTCCGAGTTGTACCAATCCATCAATGCGCGCATCGCATTTTCTGTTTCGATGCCAGGAGGTGTCGTGTTGAATATTATTGTCTTAGAACCATCTGGGTTAGTCGCTTCTACTGAATTCGAATTCTGTTTGTAATCTCCTTTGTGCCAATTGTCTTTGGCACTGAATTTCATCAATTGATTATGCAGGTTCTTAATACTGTTTTCTGAGATTAGAATATCTTGATAAGACTCAGTAATAATGTCCAATACACTGAAATAGCCAACTACTTCTTGTTGATCACGCTCTTCGAGGTTACTTATTGATACGTTATCAATAAGAACCTTCACTTCATCGTTCGATAATTTGGATCCTTCAATACGTGTTGAAGCTCCTGTACTTTGAACTGTCGCTACAGATTTAAGTTCTTTTAAAGTTTGTGGACCTTCTCTTTTTTCAATGGCTATCCACTCGCCCCCGAATCGATCAATGGCACTTATGTCGTTAAGCAACTTAAAATCAAGTGTTAAATACAGTGTGTGAATAGCTTGTTTCATATAATTTGATACGTATTGATACGCAATTATACGAAAAATATTCTAAAATACAACACTATTTGATACGTATTGATACGTAAATATTCGAATAAGTGATGCATTCTATCTACGTTTATCATTCGCTTCCTTCCCAAAAGCCACCAAATTAAACATACTCCTCAACCTCGATCTCACCCTGTTCCCATATAACTCCTCGATCTCATCCGCGTTCAAGTTTGTTGTAGCATGCGTTATAATCCCATCATGTTTCAGTAAATCGTAGCGGTACAACAAGATCTCACTAATCGTATTACACTCCGTACCATAGTACTTCGTATTATTTTCAGCCCCTAAATCGTCGAAGCAAAAAATCTTGCGCTGCTTTCCGTATTTGTTGATTACAGTGAATCCATCTTGGTTGAATTCCGAGGCGATGTCTCTGGTTGATTTGATGATGTACCTAGTCGGTTGATCCTGCAATGTTCGAATGAGTGTCATCAAGGAAGTTTTGCCACAACCTATTGGACCATTCAAGAGAATACCCTTGTTCAACTCTAAACCATGTCGTTTGCATTCTTCGTGATCGCCGATTGCGTAAACCATGAGTTTATAGAGAATCTCTCGATCGGTATTGTACAATCTAAATTGATCTCCATACTTCTGTTTACCGAGTTGTGTGATGTACCTGCAGCATCTTCGGAAATTGTAATGCCGCTCGTTGTTAATTATTTCAAAGGGTACCTGAATCATGGCTGATGGTTTAGCGTTTAAAATGAACTTTCTTCGATCAGAGAGGGACGGAGTAATCTTTGTTTTGTTCGGCATGTAATCTATCGTTTGATGTGTTGTTAAATTTCGCGGATCTCTTCACCCAATTTCGAGCGGCAGCATACCAATCTTTCATTTTTGCTTTTCCACCTACTAACCATCCATTTGATTCGAAATGATTGTGGAATTGTTCTGCTTGATCCGAAGTTGATTTTATTTCCAAAAAGAAGACTTTAACATCTTCGATTAGGGGAGGAGAAAATGACATTTTCTCTTTTCGAGGTTTATAAGGTTTCTTATTGTTTAAGTTGTTTGTAGAAGGTCGCACTACTATTTCAGAACCGTAACTGGAACTCTTACCACTACCTTTATCAGCACCCTTATCACTACTATTATCAAAACTGTACAGGTTGACAATACTTCCTTTCAATGGATTGTAAGAAGGGAGATACTGAATGTAGCCCCACTCGTCCAATTGTTTTAAGCATCGGGTGTAGGTGTTGGCCGATCCAATTTTGGAAAGCCTCATTTGCTCCGACCTACAAATAGAAATTGGGTTGTTGAACTTTGAGAGATTCCATAAGTGAAACAAGCTATAATACAGACTCGTGTGCGAGGTTGTTAATCGCGGATCATTGCTGAATTTATCAAAGACCGCTTCAAGATGTCTGATGTAGTTGACCATAACTCTAGCGGCATCCGCAGTGATTTCGATGAGCTTGGTGATAATTATTCTCGAGGAGTTGCTCTACATCCGTTCGTTTGAAATAGAGTTTACCATGAATTCTGCTAAATGGGAGTGCACCGCAGTTCCGCAAGCGTTGTAATGTTTTTGCGCTCATCCCTAATGCATGACCGACTTCTATCGGTGTCATCCATTCTCGTTTGAGATCAGCTGGCTGTCCAACCTTGTGCTGCTCGAATGCTTTGGTGAGGGTTCTAATTTCTCCATTTATGGATTTTAGGATTTCTGAGTTTGTCATTTTTTATGGGTTATGCCCTTCGAGTGCCTGAGGGCGAGTGATTAAACAGGTTGATTACGTGTGTTGTCTTCTAGCATTTGTTCGATGACTTGCTTGTCATAGAATAGAATTCCGCCGATTTTGGAATAGGGCATGGTACCGTTGATTCTCAAATTCTGGAGCGTGCCTGGGGCGATTCCCAACAGGCGTTGTACTTGATGAGATTTAATCCACTTTTTCACTTCTTGAGGTGGTAGTGGTTTATCTTGTTTTTTGTCTAACAGATCCTTAATGTCTGAAAGGAGATCCCATTTGAATTGTTCGAGATCTTCGGGTGTAATGATTGTTGTTGCCATTCGATTTGTTTTAAGTGTTCGAAGACAAATTTGGGGTGGATTGATTCCGATTGTTCACTAGTGGTCTCACAGGTGGGGAAAGATTTTTTTGAATGTCAAGTATAATTGAATTGATATTTTTTTCTAACTTATATATGCACGTGAGGATTGAAGATGAATTTCTCGCGTGTTATTAACCTAACTTACGCTGAAATGAAAAACACGGGAATTGTTGAAATTGCTTTTGGAAGCAAAAATGGAAAAGAAGGACTTTGGTTAAAATTGAATGAGCCTATTCCTTTTGAATGGGAGAAAGATGGAAAAGGATACTTTTTGGATTTAACCGCTCGAAAAGAGAAGAATTATAGTGTTGATGAAGCAAGAAAGAAGAATTCCAATGCTTACCAACCTTGGACGAAAGAAGACGACGATCGCCTTGAAGTACTTTTCGCAGATGGCGCAGATGTGAAACAGCTGTGTGAAGAATTCGGAAGAAATAAAGGGGCCATTGTGTCTCGGATTAATAAATTAGAGTTAAAAGAGATATATGGATGAAGATGAATTAAAATTGGGCTTGATTGATGTCATAAATATGGCTTCTGTTGAGTTGGTTATGGTTGTTCCAGAAACCAAAGAGCCTGAGGGCTACGGAAGCGGTTGCATTGTGAGATACAGAGATCGAACGTTCTTGCTTTCAGCTGCTCATGTTACGGATTATGAGGGATTGGCGACTTGTATTGTTACACATCAGGCTCCAGAGGATGGAAAAAGCAAATTGTATTCTGTAGGCGCAATGAGGTACTTTGATGAATATAAGGTTTCGAGGGATATTATATTGGAGGAAATTAAATCCCTAGATGAATTACTCACGAACTTCAATGAGACCATTGATTTAACATTTTGCGAATTAACGGAAAGTCCTGATCTTATTCAGCCCGAGCGTGATTTTGAGTTTAACAATGTGGAAGTGGGGAAGAAGATCATGATAAATCTCGATTTGGCGGGAGATCCTGATAAGGAAAAACTTCATGGATTATGTGGGAATATCAGGCATGAAAAAGTAGGTAAACAGGTAAACAGTAAGGTGGCATTAAAAGTTGATCTCAGCTATCATCAAACAAAAGGACGGTTTCACAAATTTCTAGCTCCAGAAATAATTCATGACCCTGATGATTATAGAGGTTGCAGTGGCGCGCCGATCATCGATCAAGATGGCAAATTGGTTTCTATTGCCGCGTCTGTATATACTCCTTCCAAAATTGTTATTGGGATGACAATTGACGAATGCAAACGTTTATTCGATATTGCAATTGATACAGGAATGGTTTAGCTTCATCACTCATCCGATCTCAGCACCCTATCTTCGAAGGCTTCTGATAATTTGCTAAGGAACTTCGTTCGATTCGTTTTACGCAATGAAATATCCCGATAAGTGCTGTATACATCCTTCAATTCAAAATTGAAAATTCGCTCGAACTCAGCACAGATTGTCTTAATATCTGTTTTACCGTCATTGATTGCACCGCTTTCATTTAGGGCGTAAATCAACTCAATAAGCGAAGCTTTTGAATCTGTCCACTTCAATAGTTTATAAATAGAATCATCGTGTGTTTTATGAGTAGGTTCAAAATATTTTAAGAACAATTCGTAAGCCAGAACCACGGATGCGACATGATCATATGGTGCGGTGAATTCTGGATCTCGGAAAGCAACAGAACTTTGTTAATTGAGCGGAGCGTATTCTGATTCCCGTAAAAAGTAAACTTTGTCCTGATGCGTGGCGCCGCTTCTGTAGTAATTGACAAATTCGAGATTGTCATAGGTTTGATATCTGAAGTCTTTGCGTTTTCTGTCAATGTACCCTTTCAATTGATCGTTGGTTAAGACTAATTTCTTTGATGGATTAACCCTTTAATTCCCTAGACCGTAAATCGTTTACGTTCTGCAGTCTTATTTTGGTAACTAAATCAAAATATGATGAAGAAAAAGCAAACAATCACAGACTTCATAAAGGAATTTGGCACTGA
>JBLHON010000223.1:0-6354 GCA_047621865.1 Crocinitomicaceae bacterium
CAGGTTCAGATGGTGGAGTTCACCAAACAATTGACCTCAATGCTGGTACTGTAGGATGGATTAATCTCAATAACGACTACGAAACATATCAGTTTTATCACATAGGGCAACATCCTACGACAGGAAATAATGGAGCTCTTGGAGGTGCTCAGGATAATGGCACGATGGCTGGAGGAACTTCCTTTGGTTTCGGAGATAATACGACTCAATCACGTCAGTTTAGTGGTGATGGTTGTGCTTCCTCCATTTCTAATGCTGATGCATGCCAACCATTCTATATGAGCACGCAAAATGGTAATATGGTCAGAGATTGTCCAACCTTTGCAACCATTACACCAACGGGGTCTTCAAGCAGCTTTGTAACGTATTTTCACCTTGATCAAGTTGGAAGTAATACCATTTATTATGCTGGTCAGAACAGAATTTATCGAACGAATTCAGCAACAACAGTGAACACAGGTTCGTGGACCAATTTAGGGGTTCTGCCTGGAACAGATTTCGCGGTCAAATTTGCGACCACACATGGAGCCTACAGTGCTGTAACTAGTCGTCTCTATATTGGTGGAGATGAAGGTCACGTTTTCCGTTTGGATGACCCGAGGGGAGTTGGGAGTTTAGCTTCGATAGTTGATATTACTCCACCTGGAGCTACAACTGGTTTTCCTTCAGTCGTAGCTGGAGTAGCTGTGCATCCAACCAATAATGACATTGTCATGGTGACTTACACCAACTATGGTATTCCCAGTATATTCTTAACCACGAATGCAACTGCTGGTTCTCCTACATGGACTTTAGTAGAAGGAAATATTTCGGCGCATTCTGTCCGCACAGTTGCTATTACAGAAGTGCTTGGAACCATCGTTTATTTTGTGGGTACAGCAAAGGGACTCTATTCCAATCAAAATCCTGGCGTGGATAATTGGGTTCAAGAGGCGTCAACTACCATAGGATTTAGCCTTGTTACAGACTTAGAATATAGACACGCAGATCTTCAATTATTGATTGGAACTCATGGAGGTGGAATGTATGATGCAACAGTCAATGATCTCATATTGCCAGTTGAATTGACCTCCTTTAGTGGGATGTGTTCAGAAGCACAGGTTTCCTTGGAATGGGAGACAGCATCTGAGCATAATAACGACTATTTTTCAGTAGAACGAAGCAAGGACGGCATCAATTATGCAGTAGTTGCAGCGATAACTGGAGCAGGGAGTTCAATAAACAGTAACTATTATTCATTTGAGGACAGGGAAGCTGTATCCCTTGAACAACAAGGATATTATTACAGAATCAAGCAAACAGATTACGACGGAATAAATCGTCATTCTTCCAGCATCTATGTTTCATTAGATTGCAAGGAGCTTGAGAATGTTATCGCGATTTCCCCCAATCCTTCTTCTGGCATATTTATCGTCCAATCGAGGAAGAAAATAGTGTCATTGGAAGTCTTCAATGCTCAAGGTCAACGAATAATTGGTTGGCAAGATGTGAATGACTTAGTTGTCTCCTTGAATCTAGAGGAGTTTGACCAAGGAGTTTATGTTGTGAAAATCTTTGATGGTGAGAAATGGGTGACCAAGAAAATTGTCAAGAAATAGCATGGAATCTTGCAACTGTTTTACTTGAGATCACCGCATTTGAAGGAGACTTTTGAATCATTATCTAACGAACGATTAATTTCAATAAACGTCAGCTTGTCTTGCTCAATTCCTAACTCACAGAAGGATTTTGCGACTTGTTTAAAAACTCTGGTCTCTGGATAAAAAGGAACATTCAATTCGCCCATTGACCATTTATTCAAACTGATCAATTTACCGCTTTCCAGACGTTTAGATTTCCAGAGATAGTGCTGGAACTCTGAATCGATTTTGTCCAATTCACTTTCGTCAATGACAACATAAAACAAATTGGTTTTGCCAGAGTAGAGTCTAAGCGACAAATAATGATCCCATAAATTGAAGCTGGATAAAATGGGGGCCACCAAAAAAAAGATACACGCCAGTAGATTTAGGATTCTGATTCGCAGCGGGAACCCCCTCCATATTTTCAAGCTAGAAGGGTTCTTATAAAAGAGCGCAATCACAAAAATGATCATGCCAGTGTTCCAAGGATAGACCACATAATTGTAATCGATTTTAATCAGATAAATGAGAATAAACACATGCATGGAGATGGCACCAATCACCCCAATCTTCCTTGACTTTGGGAAGATAAGTGCAAGCGCGATGGAAACTTCTATTAGCGGAATTAGATAGCCTACATAATAGAGACTGGCTATTGTTTCCTGATTATCAATCCCAAATAATCGTTTGAGAATATCAGTAAATGTACCATTGATAAAATCAGGACTGAATTTGTGTAATCCTCCCCATAGATAAAGTCCTACAAGCAGAATTTGCAGGTAATTAATGAAACCTGCATCGTGCTTTTTCACAACGAAAGGGATGAGCATGGAAAAATATAAATACGCCCATGGCTGCCATCTCATTTGATCTTGGATGAACATAAACAGGATCATGAACAGGATTATTCCAAAGATCAAACGTGAATGGAAGATCATCCCAAGTACCAACGCGATCACAATTAAAGTAATCACAAGTGCATCAAGTCCAGGGTGAAAGGGAGGGATAAGGTCTGAAATTGGGCACAATGGAAAAAGTCGTCCTGACCGCCACAAAGGAATAGTCATAAAA
Source organism: Crocinitomicaceae bacterium (assembly GCA_047621865.1). Classification (GTDB taxonomy): domain Bacteria; phylum Bacteroidota; class Bacteroidia; order Flavobacteriales_D; family Crocinitomicaceae; genus UBA4466. The sequence continues at coordinate 2,694 of JBLHON010000223.1, forward strand.
ATGGCAACTATGAAAAACAGACAAGTCGAAATTCTGATGGCAGCAACTCTATGATTAATCTGAATGTTCTTCATACTGACTAATCGCTAACGATTTTAAATTTCATTAATTGTAGGTTGAAGAGACATGAAAATGCACAAAGTAGAAGAGCTTACCAGAGTTTATAGGCCACAGAAATGATTCCGACATATTTCCGTGTGAGGCCATCTGCACGAACACTACGAGAGACCACTGGCGCTCCAAAGTTCATTCTGAATAACCAATTCTTAGTAGGTAAATAGCGCAATCCTGCAGTGATGTTAAGCGTAAGTCCATCTGTACCTATTACTGTGGATTGCTCGGTCTCAAATAAAGTTACTTTCGATTTCGTCAGGCGATAAATTGGCAGAACGCCTATATTCATTCCAAACTTCTTCCCGAAATCAAATCTACGTTCAAGGCGTAGAATAATATCATTCCCTCGCTTAAGTCGATAAGAAGCAGCAAATCCTCTACGATATTCATCCATCTCATCTGGAACGATTGGATTCTGTGAGCCTGGCAGAGGAGTTTCCGGCAAGTAATCATCTGGATCAAACATATTTCCATTTTCACCAAAACTCTGCTGATATCCTAATGCCGCTCCCCATTTTTTGTAACTCGCTGAAAAACCAACGAGCGCGTTGAATGATCCTAAAGTTGTTTGATATGCCATTGGCAGAACAACTCCTCCATCCGATTTATTTGCATTTCCCGTGGGTGCAACAATTCCAATCGTGGCAGTTAATCGTTTGTTTTTACCTGAATACAGCGTGTTTTCAAGACTTAATGTTATATCTCCAAGTCCAGAATTTGAACCCAAAGTTCCAGAGGTATACAGAATTGGCACCTTTAGGTTGAGAAGCATTTTCTTCTTCATTCTAAAAACCGCTCTGAGCGCAACACCAAAAATTTGAGTGTCTCGTTCACCTTTGGCAATAATTCCGGTTACTTCAAATCTGTATTTCTCCCGGGTAATGGATGCGGCCAGAAGTGCCTCCAAATCGGCTTCCAAATAATCTATTCCCGACACAGTGTCCTTTGTAGTCTGAGAGTTTAAACCTCCAATTGTGCAAATGCCAGGATCACTACATCCTTGAGATAGCCCTTTTTCCGCGAATGCAAAAATAAAGAATAGGACAATATGGAAGTAGTGAAATTTCATCTGAGAATGGCAAGTTTTTTAAGCTGATCAGAAACCTTGAACCCTTGATTCTTCAGTGCTGTGTTGTAGATCTCAAAGCGAAGATTCCCATTCTTTTCTACGAAATTAATGGCAACTTTTGCACCTACAGTTTTATCTTTTTCTGTGATAAGCAGAACTCCTTTGCTGGAAGATTTAAGCGTCTCAGGTGTAATTCCCTTTAGTACTTTTCTCGAAAAAAAGAGTACATCAACGGCACCCAGATTAGCAAGATTATCGACTTTTTGGACTGAAACATTCTTGAAATGCACCTTTTTACCCACGGCTGCCTTCTGAAGAGCCTTAACAAGCAATGGGCTGTTTACCACACCAATAGTCATCTTTCCATTATAGGCAGGCCATTCCACGTACTTCATTATATGCAGGATAACACCCGCATACACCTGCTCCTGGCTTTGGCTATGCGCCTTGTAACCAGTGGTTAAAAGGCAGAGTGTTATGAGTAGAATTCGAATCAACTGTGATTGTTTGTATCGAAAATACTAATTTAAAGTCGTTGGAGTTGTATATTCAGTCTTTATTATCAGCTCATTGTGAGGCTTTTTTGATTAACGCATACACACTAAATGAAGTCAGCGAACAAAAGAATATTTTTAGGATTCATTCTGCTCATCTCGGTTTTCGCGATCTCTGAATTTATAAGTTTTAGAAATCTAGAGAAGAGTAAGGAGATCAGTTCGAGAAATACGCAAATCTTCCAGCCGTCAATTATTTATCTCAGTGAATTCGAGCTCATGATTTCTGATGCTGAGAATTACACTGAATCATGGGTTTACTTTGATATTACAGATCATGATGACAAAAAATCGCTTAAAGAATTACACGCATTAGGGGCAAAGAAGCTCACGGAAGACTTGGTTAAAATCTCTAAACTTTGGAAAAATTCAGCAGATGAGAAGCTTCTGAAAGTTGTGGTTAACACACTCGATACTGTGATGATTGAACAGAGCTCTATCATGTCTAAATTGGATAACTTGGAGGCTTACTCCTCAGAGAATTGGCTTGTTTTGATCGAAGTTGAAGATGAACATCTTGCGCGGGTAAAGGAACTTTCTCATAGATCAAGAAAAGACCTCAATGTGCTCACAGCTCACATGAAAGCGCGGAGTTTAAAAGAAAAGAATGTCGCGCAAGCATCATTTAACTCTATTCGAATCGTTCATATCGTATTGGCGGTTCTGGTGCTGTTTATTGGAGTGATTGTGGCTTGGTCCATCCTGCGTTTTTTGCGCTCAGAAAAACAACGCCAAGTAATTACTGAAGAACGAGATGATATTAAATCTCAAAAGGCAATTATCGAGGAGAAAAACGAGGAGATTTTGAGCAGTATCTCCTATGCAGAGCGACTCCAAACTTCAATGTTGCCTTCTAAAGAGGACATTTCGAAGAACTTCAAAGAACATTTTATTTTCTTCAGGCCGCGTGATATTGTCTCTGGTGATTTTTATTGGTACCGAGAAATTAGTTCTGAGGGGCGATCCTTAGTTATGATTGCAGCAGCTGATGCAACTGGTCATGGAGTTCCTGGAGCATTTGTAAGTTTCGTTTGTTACAGCAGTTTAAATCGCGCAGTTGATGAATATAAGTTAACATCTCCTGGTCGAATTTTAGATAAAGTCTCCGAGATGGTTGCGGAAACCTTTACCAGTACAGACGCGAACAGTGAGCTATATGATGGAATGGATATCTCCTTGTGTGTATTTGATTTTAATGCTCAAGAACTTCATTTCTCTGGAGCAAACAATTCGGGGTATGTGCTACGGGATGGTGAAATGAATAAGTTGGTTGCTTCGCGAAAGTCTGTTGGAAGAGGAGGGGATGAAGTTGGATTTATTGAGCAACAATGGAAGTTGAAAGCGGGTGATTACGTCTACTTATTTTCGGATGGTTTCCAAGATCAATTCGGCGGAGAAAAGGGAAAAAAATATAGAGGAGGTCGTTTTTTAGAGTTTCTCAAGGCCATTGGTCAGAAGGGGCACGTGTCAAAAGATCAATTGGAATCTGAATTTGAAGAATGGAAGGGTGAAGAAGAGCAATTGGACGATGTGCTGGTCATTGGATTGAAAATAGAAGCCCGTAACAAATCGTGAGTCGGCTGTTATAACAGCATGAAGACTGAATTTTACCGAGTAGCATTTCTCACGCTTTTATTGAATGCCTGCGCGGCAGATCCTCAAGTGGATGTAGATCATTTGGAACTTGAGTCAGACTCGACACAAATAACCTTTCTAAGGGAGGGTGAATATCAAATGAACGGTGACGCAGATATTCCATTTCTACACGTGAAAAGAAAAGTGAGTGTTCAAGGGTTCTATATGGACTCAAATGAATGCACCTCTTATGTCGCTGAAGATCAGCAAGATTTAAATTCTAACTAGGAATAGCGCATGAATTTCAAGATTCTATATCTACTATCCTTGCTGTTTTGTGTCAACTCAT
>JBLHON010000224.1:0-6333 GCA_047621865.1 Crocinitomicaceae bacterium
AATACGGCTGAGATCTACATCAGAACTGAAGTTCACGATGATTTTCCCATTGCCACTCGGAGACTTTTTAATATCTACCTTGGTCGATAGCTGGTCTCCAAGATGTTCTTTAAACGTATATTCTGTCTCAGAAATTGCCGCGACACTCTTTTTTTCGTTTGTAGGAGCTTCTTTGGAGGCGATTAATTCACCTCGAAGAATTGCTTCAATATCGCGTACAGATAATTTTTCTTTCACAACTCGATTGAAGAGAGCAATCTGAGTTTCTTCATCTCCAGCAGATACGAGTGCTCTTGCATGTCCCATCGTGATTTCATTGTTCCGCAATCCAGCTTGAATAGGAGCAGGGAGCTTCAGGAGTCGTAAATGATTGGTAATGCTTGATCTACTCTTCGCAATTTTCTGACTCAATTGGTCCTGAGTCAAATCACATTCTTCAATTAGACGCTGATAAGATACGCCAACCTCAATTGGATTTAGATCTTCACGTTGGATATTTTCAACGAGTGCCATCTCCAACATTGCTTGATCATTCGCAACACGAATGTAACATGGAACTTCATCAATTCCCGCAAGTTGTGCCGCTCTGTAACGTCGTTCTCCAGAGATAAGTTGGTATTTATCACGACCAAGTTTTCGGACTGTTAATGGTTGAATAATCCCGTGAGTAAGGATTGACGCACTTAATTCTTTGAGTGCACTTTTCTCAAAATTTGACCGTGGATTGAATGGATTCGCTTCTATTTTCGATATTTTCAACATCGAAATAGAGCCGACTACTCCTGCACCATTTGATGCGGATGTAATATCAGTTTCTGCATTTTCGAGTAACGCACTTAATCCTTTTCCTAATGCCGATCTTTTCTTCGTACTAGAGCTCATTGCCAATATTTATTTTTTTATCCTCGTTCGAGATATTCGTTTTATCATTTCTCTGAAGAACTTCGCGTGCGAAATTCAGGTAATTAATTGCCCCTTTACTAGAGGCATCATGCATAACGATTGTTTCTCCAAAACTTGGAGCTTCTCCCAGTTTCGTGTTTCGATGGATCACAGTATCAAAAACAATTTCCTGAAAATGCATTTTCACTTCTTCAACAACTTGATTCGCCAGTCGCAGTCGAGTATCATACATTGTAAGTAAAATCCCTTCAATTTCTAGATTCTCATTCAATCGACCTTGCACAATCTTAATCGTGTTCAAAAGTTTTCCAAGTCCCTCAAGTGCAAAGTACTCACATTGAACAGGAATCATAACTGAATCTGCAGCTGTAAGAGAATTTACAGTAATCAATCCTAGAGAAGGGGAGCAGTCAATAATGATGAAATCATATTTATCGCGAATCTTCTCGAGCGCCAATTTTAGACGATGCTCACGATTCGGAAGATTAATCATTTCAAGTTCTGCACCAACCAAGTCAATATGCGAGGGAAGAATATCAAGATTTGGATTGTCCGTCTTTACGATTAAATCAGATGGATCAGCGTCGTTAATAAGGCAGTCGTATATGTTTCTTCCGTTCTTTGGATCAAGCCCAACACCAGAAGTAGCATTTGCTTGAGGATCTGCATCAACAATCAATGTCTTATATTCCAACACACCCAAGCAACCCCCTAAATTAATAGCAGTGGTTGTCTTTCCGACTCCACCCTTTTGGTTTGCAATTGCTATTATTTTCCCCATCTATTGATACAATGATACCTTCGCGTAAGTGCGCAGGGGGATAAAGATACGGTAAACTTCCGTAGATATGATGTGAAAATCTTAGTACTTATCAACGAAAATAATGTTGATATTGTGTGTATAAAAATCCGTGCAGTGGATCGCCAGTGAAAGCGGGTTGTAACTGTTGATGTTTAAAGGTCCTCGAAAGAAATTTCTGAGAATTGATCAACTGTTTTATCACTTGAAGTTTCGTCTGAAGTTTCGCTCGAAGTTTCAATGGTAGTTTCAGTTGAAGCTTTGCTTTCAATTTTAGCTGCAGATGCTGGATCTTCTTGCCGGTATTCCCCTGTGGCGTTTAATTCACCGATTTTTGAAAGAACATCAGTAAGCCCATCTTGAAACTTCTCGAAATCTTCTTTATATAAAAATAATTTGTGCTTTTGATAGCTTTCTCGACCGTCAATTGTCGTTTTTTTGCTCTCTGTAAGCGTTAGATAAAGGTCGTTGCCTTTCGTCGCCTTTACATCAAAGAAATAAGTCCTCTTTCCTGCTCTTACTACCTTCGAATAAACCTCGCTATTCTTATCGTACTCCATATCCTCCCTTGTTAGTTTCTCTTAACAAATATGAAACTTTTTTTTCACAAAGTAAAATAAAACGCTCAGGAGTATGTTTCGAACAAAAAAATCGCACTAATATTCTCTTAATCTGTGCATAATGTCATTTGATGATACTTAATTCTAGGGAAAAATAGTTGTACCTTTTGAGCTGAATTCTAATTGAATGATTTGAGGACTAAAAATCAATCATTATAGTTACTAAAAACACGCTTTAGATTAGTGTTTTAATTTAGATGAAATGTACGTTATCAGAAAAGCTTGGTGATACTTATGTGAATTTTGGAACCTTAGTTTTCGTCATCTGATTCGTCCAATTGCTTATGATACATTTCGGCATAACTTCCATTTAATTCGAGGAGCTCATTATGACTTCCTTCTTCTAATTTTCCTCCCTCAGAGATCACAAGTATGCGCTTTGCATGACGAAGGGATGAAACTCTATGACTGACGATGATCGAAGTAGTAGTTCCTTCGTTTTTTAGATTATTTAAAATTATTTCTTCCGTTTCCGTATCTACTGCAGACAAACAGTCATCGAGTAACAAAAGCTGAGGATTGCGAATAAGCGCTCGTGCAATGCTGATTCGCTGTTTCTGGCCACCACTTAAATTAACTCCTCGTTCCCCGAGTATGGTGTCAAACTGATCTTTGAATTCAATAATATTGTGATAAACGTGCGCTCTCTTGCTGATTTCGATTAATCGCTCGTCATCAACTTTTTCAGTTGTTCCAAAGGATAGATTATTTCGAATGGTATCTGAAAATAGGAAGACATCCTGTGGAACAATGCCCGTTATTGCTTTGAAGGTATTTAAATTGATGTCCTTTAGTGAAACCCCATCTACAAGAATTTCTCCTGAATCAGGATCTAATTGACGCATAAGTAAATTGAAAATGGTTGATTTTCCACTTCCTGTGCGTCCAACAATTCCCAATGTCTCTCCCTTTGAAAGTTTGAAACTTAAGTTTTTAATTGCTTGAATTCCAGAGTCCTTATAAGTAAATGAAACATTCTTAAATTCAATTTCGTGCTCGAATTTTAAGGGTGCCTCACTGTTGTTTGTTATTTCCGATTCCACCTCAAGGAATTCGTTTATTCGAGTCTGACTTGCCGCGGCACGTTGCACAAGTGAGGTTACCCATCCAATAGATGCAAATGGCCAAGTGAGTAGATTCACGTAAATAATAAATGCAATGATGTCACCGAGTGAAATTGCTTTGTGTCCATAATAAAGCCCTCCTAAATAAATACAGAGTAGAGTGCTCAGGCCAATTAGCATAAAAATTGTGGGCATGAAAAGAGCATTTATTAGCACAAGACGCATGCTTTTATCTTTATAGCGATCCGCAGAATGATTGAACTTTCCTTCTGCATCCTTGCCGCGCCCGTATGCCTTGATCACTCGAATTCCGGAGAAAAATTCTTGCGCATGAGTGGACATTTTAGACTGTTCTTCTTGGACGATCGTACTAAGTTGATTCATTCTCGACGATACTTTGTAAATAAGAAAGGACATGATCGGCAGTGGGATTAATACGAAGAGTGCGAGTTCACCATTTATTTGAACCATATTGTAAATCACGAGGATTGACAGTGCGAGAAGATTAATAGAATACATTAAACAAGGCCCCAAATACATACGCACCTTCGTAACATCTTCCGAAATTCGATTCATTAAGTCGCCAGTAGAATTCTTTTTATAAAAGGTAAACCCGAGATTTTGGTATTGCTGATAAATCTCATTTTTCAGATCAAACTCAATATTACGAGACATTATAATGAGCATTTGGCGTTGAAAAAAGAGAAATATTTTAGATGCAGCCGCCAACCCTAGATAGATAAGTACCATCGTAAGAGTGAACTGCACGGCATTTTCAGGGGATACTCCTTCTTCAAGTTCGTCTAGTACTCTTCCTGTGTAGACGGGCATTTCTACACTGAAAAAATTCTGTCCGGTAACGCAGAGTATTCCGAGAAGTAATCGCCACTTATATTTAAAGAAATATTTGTTGAGATAGCTCAGCGACTTCATCGATAATTTCCTATTTTTGCCAAGCATTTTTACATGACGTTGTAAAAGTAATTAATAGACTTGAGATAATATTTGCTTTCCTATGTTTGAAGTGAAAAATATTGAGGATACTGACCTCGCAACAAATCCTGTGATTGCTCAAATGGGGCAATACAATCATGAGCAATTGCTTTTCTGCAATGATAATGACACAGGATTGAAAGCAATCATTGCCGTGCATAGCACTGTATTAGGGCCTGCTCTTGGTGGTACACGTATGTGGACTTATGCAAATGAGATGGAAGCACTTACTGACGTCCTTCGTTTGTCGAGAGGGATGACCTATAAGAATTCGATTTCCGGATTAAATCTTGGTGGAGGTAAAGCCGTAATTATTGGCGATCACAGAACCATGAAATCCGAAGCTCTCTTCAGAAGATTTGGGAAATTTGTCAATAGCCTCGCTGGTAAATACATTACTGCTGAAGACGTTGGTGTTTCTCCTATTGATATGACGTGGGTGAATATGGAGACTGATCACGTAGTTGGATTGCCAGGTAGAAGTGGAGATCCATCACCTGTTACGGCACATGGAACGTACATGGGAATGAAAGCATGTGCAAAAGTGCAGTTTGGTTCTGATTCTCTCTCAGGAAAGAAAGTGGCCGTTCAAGGAGTTGGACATGTAGGTGAATACCTCGTAGAATACCTTACGAAAGAAGGAGCAGAAGTATTTATCTCAGATATTCACGAACCAACACTTAAAAGAGTCTCTGATAAATATGGAGCAAAAGTCGTTGGCTTAGATGAGATTTATGACATTGACATGGATATTTATGCTCCATGTGCCTTAGGTGCTACAATAGATGATGGGACTCTTTCTCGTTTGAAATGTTCAATCATTGCTGGAGCAGCAAACAACCAATTGAAATCAGAGGATGTGCATGGTAAAGCTGTTATGCAGAAAGGGATGATTTATGCGCCAGACTTCACACTCAATGCAGGGGGTGTTATCAACTGCTATGCTGAAGTGAAGGGATTGAATCCTCAATGGGCATTGAGTAAAGCTGACGAAATTTATACAACTATTCTCAATATCGTGAACAGATCAAAATCTGAAAATATCCCAACCTATCAAATCGCTAATAAAATAGCAGAAGAACGTATCAATTCCATAGGTAAAGTAAAACTTCCTCTTTAGGACGTATGTTAAATAGAAGACATTTACGCATAAAGGTTCTACAGGCCTTATATGCTTTTTTTCAGTCCAAGGAGGACAATTTTGCAAAGTCAGAGAAAGAACTCATGGGTTCTGTTGAACGGATTTATGACTTATATCTCTATCTCTTGTTGTCATTCTCAGAATTGCGCACAATAGCAGAACATCGTATTGAGGAGAACAAGAAGAAAATTCTACCAAAGGATGAAGATCTTAATCCGAATTTGAAATTTGCTGAAAATCAACTGATAAAATCGCTCGAAGAATGTGTTGAGCTTAGATCTCAATCTGAAACCTTAAAGGTGAATTGGATAGGTGATGATCATCAAGAAATGTTCAAGAAAATCTTGATTCAAGTACGCGAGAGTGAGACATTCTTTGAGTACATGAACAATGGTGAGGCTGGATACGAAGAAGACAAAGCATTTTCAATAGCATTATTCAAGGCTGAGATCGCGAATTCGGAAATTCTCTATAATTTCTTAGAAGAGAAGAGCATCCATTGGATCGACGACATTGATTTGGCTTGCACAATGGTGATTAAGACATTGAAATCATTCCAACCAGATCAACTCAATCAGATTTTGCCTTTATATAAAGACGAGGCTGATGAAAAGGAGTTCATCAACTTACTTTTCCGCAAAACAATCGTATTCGATAAAGAAACGGAAGCACTTATTGATGAGTTAACAAAGAATTGGGAGTTGGATAGAATTGCTAAAATGGACATTATTTTGATGAAAATGGCCATTACAGAATTCCAGGTATGTAGTAATATACCAACCAAAGTAACTTTGAATGAATACATTGAGATTT
>JBLHON010000225.1:0-6273 GCA_047621865.1 Crocinitomicaceae bacterium
TTCACGTTTTTTACCTACCTTGATGGGCTAATATTACTGAACAGAACAACCAATCATAGATAATATGAGACTACTCAGCATCATTGCCTTCGTTGCAATTACACTCACATCATTTGGTCAAGCACCTCAAGCATTTAAATACCAAGCAGTAATTCGAGATGCATCTAATGCAGTCTTAACAACCCAACCAGTAGGCATGCAGATCACCATCCTTCAAGGGGCATTACCTGGTACAGCAGTATATGTGGAAACATTCGCGCCAACAACAAACGCCTATGGTTTAGTGAATCTTGAAATGGGTTCTGGAGCTGTTGTTTCGGGTACTTTTGCAACAATAGATTGGTCAACTGGACCCTACTTTATTGAAATCGCCGCAGACGTGACAGGTGGTGTTTCTTACAGTGTTATGGGGACTTCAGAATTATTGAGCGTGCCTTATGCACTTTATGCAGAATCTTCTGGAAGCTCAATACCTGGACCTGCAGGTCCACAAGGAATTCCTGGAGTTGACGGAACAGATGGCATTGACGGAATAGATGGAATTGATGGTGCAATTGGTCCAGCTGGTCCAGCAGGCCCTCCAGGATCTGGAACGACAACTCTCGAGTACAAAAAACTCTTTATGGCCACAGCAAATAATTACATGGTCGATCTTGCATGGGTCCAGATTTATACGAATGCTGTAAATGGGGAACTGGTCATCACAGTCCCAGTGTCGGCGTCTGCTCCAATTCGAGTTAGTTATGCAAAAGATAATGGGGTGCCTGTGGCTTCAACACTGAACGTTGGTAACTCCATAACGATAACTGGTTTAACAACACCTCGATTAGAACTTTCTTGCGTGGAGTATTCAAATATAGGTCCCGGTGGAGTACTCAATTGGACTGGAATTGGAATGTCGAATGGTTGGTTAATGGGACATGTAGCATACGAATAGGCGAGCTATTTCTGCACAAAATCGTTTCTTCTGATTGCATAACTAAGCTCGTCCAAAAACACACTTTTTTATATATTTAAACAATCAATTTAATTGTGATCCTCATCGATATTTTGTCCAATTCAATTTAGCATCAATCGTCTACTTCAATGCTCCTTCGCTGAGTCCTTCGCCAGAGGCTTCGGCCGCCGGAGAAAGCTTCGGCGAAAGCGTTCATTTTTTATCAGCGTCATCAGTGTCATCAGCGTTCAATGGTTTCTTCTGTTTACATCAAGCTATCCTACCAACTGCATTTCCCCCTATTCCTTTAGCAACTGCATGAGCATCTTTCGTGGCTTTTTCAATTCACCCGAGAGATTTATCTTTTATCACCAGGATGATAGGTCGATTTAGCTCTTTTCACTACATCTTCTCGATAATATGCCACTGTTTTAAATTCGCCATTAATATAACGATGCATCTGATCGTCAAAATGAGGAGAATTTGGATCTCCACTTTGACCTCCTGTTAAGAGAGATTTAGCAGTAACCTTATCGCCAAATTCCACAACAGCAACAAAACTATTCCCGCTAATACCATACTGCTTCCTTGTTCTTCTTCGATGTCGTATGTCATATGAAGCTAAAGCTCCAAAGATGCCCATTGCCATGCCTACTGGATAACTTTTAAGACTATCGTTGAAAGGTTGTGTGCGGTCGCCATTTATTCGCTGATATCGATTGAGGTCCCCCCATTTGATTGATGAGCTGCCGTGGTGATCGCGAAGTTCAGCAAGAGCAATAAGAAACATTTGGATTCTTTTTGAATGACTTGATTCATGGCTCATGTATTTAATTTTCCCCATTATATTCGTGTCTGGGGTATCACTATCTTGATGGAAGGCATTAAAATAATACTGCACGATCGGCATTGCTTTGCTGGTGGAATCCACTTTAAAGTCCCAGTTTTTTAAAATCGAACAGGCTTCGAGGTTTTCAATTTGAACACGTACTCTCTGGCTAAGTGCCTCTAGCAATCCCTTTACCAATTCTTCTGCTCCTGGCAGATAGGGATCATACGCGAGCTCAATTAATTTATCTTTGGTTAAATCCTTTGTTGCATTCAACAAGGGAATTGCGTGTATTGCCCTGTAGTTTTCGGGAAAAGATGCCATATATACAGGGTAGTCTTCTCGTTTCGGGCTATATTTCCCAGCACAAGTGAAGGGCGTAGAGTTACAGTTTTGCAGCCATCCAGTTTTCGGGTTTACGACAATAATATTGTCAGAAAGTGAATGCACTCCATTCCAATCTGTCTTTGGATTGCTTCCGTCAACGGGATTCGTGTAATCGTATTTCGTGTCTCGTTTTGGGATGAAATTACCATGATAGTAAGCAATCGTCCCATCTGCATCTGCGTAGACAGTATTGTTAGATGAATTGGTTCTAATCTCCATCATCTCATAAAACTCCTTGTGATTGGATTTTTTCGTTCGTGTGAATGATTGCTCCAAGGCTTTAACGGGATCCCACATTAATGCAGTCGAAATCCACTTGTCTCCAGTTTCATGGGTTATTGGCCCGTGGTGGGTTCTATAGGTGGTAAAAGAGCGTGTTTTTATCCCATCAGCTGTTGAGTATTTAAGGACAACCTCATTGATTTCAACCTCTCGCTCTTCCTTTCCATAGCTATAGGTGAGTCCTCCATTTTTGCTCTTGGTAACTATTTCTGCGAATTCATCAATGATATCTGTGCCAGTTGATGTGTGCATCCACCCTGTTTTTTCATTGAATCCTTGGTACACGAAAAATTGACCCCATGTTACTGCTCCATATGCATTTAATCCTTCTTCACTCACCATGTGAACTTCACCTCGGAAAAAGAAAGAAGTATGTGGGTTAATAAGCAACATTGCATTGCCTGATTTCGTTCGAGATCCAGAAATCGCGAAACCATTAGACCCTCGAGGTGAAAGTTCTCTCTGTAGACTCGTTTCATCCTTCATTCCATCGTTCATTGCAGTGATACTAGAGTCTGCACCTTTGTCGTAGAAATCTTTAATATCCTTCTCAGAAACTCTTTCAATGTCCCCTCCAATAGACCCTTCACTAAAAAACATTGGCATCCAAGGTTCAAATCGCGTCAGTAATTTTGGTTTAACATCTGAGTTCTTTGAAAGGTAAAAATTGATTCCATCTGCAAAGGCAATGCATAGCTTCTGAAGCCATTCTGGAGCTTTTTCGTAGGCAGCTATAGCTTCTGGTTCAGTCATATAAAGCTTTGCGCGCAAATCACTATAAATTTTTTCTTCTCCTTCCACTTCTGCGAGGCGACCAAGTGCCCAAATGTAATTGTGTTCAACACGATTAAAATCGTCTTCGCACTGTGCGTACATTAAGCCAAAAACAGCATCTGCATCCGTTTTACCATAAATATGGGGAACACCAAAATCATCTCTGATAATTTCCGTATCAGCAGCGTGTTTCTCCCAACGTTCAGTTTCAGTTAAAACTACGATTGCTGTTTCTTCAGTTGAGCAACTTGCAAGAACTAGAATTAATAGAAGATAGATTCGACTCATCGTATATGGTTTGGTGTGTTTGAAACTACAAAAAAAGCAGCATAAGAGAGAAGGTAGATGTACTATTTTGATTTCAATAATCCATAATAGATCAAATCAATCAGCTCTCCACTCGTGGTTTTGTAATCTTTTCTGATTGTTCCCTCGATTTCAAACCCGCATGACTCAGCAAGCTTTTTGGCGGCCATGTTGGACTTATGTGTTCGCAAAAAGAGTTTGATGAACCCCATCTTAGTAAAAAGATGACTAATTACTAGTTGCAGACCTTTTTTGGAAATTCCTTTGTTCGAATAGTTTTGATCCAGGAAGCATCCTAACTCAGCTTTTGGAATATTCCAGTCAATATTTTTAACATCAATAAATCCAATAATGTTCTGATCATTTCTATCAATAATTATGAATGATAATACGTTTTTTGTTCGATTTTAGTCAGTATTTCTCCCATAAATTGAGCTGTATCTTCACGCGTATTTGTCTTGGATATAGTTCCAGCAAAAAAATCTTCCAAGCGACTTTTATTCGATTGAATTAACTCGAAGTAAGCGTCTACATCCTCCAAATTAGGATGTCTAATTATATAGTTGTCAAATTCCATTTGAGAGAGATTAGTCTACTAGAACTAAGGTACAATTTGTAATGAATATAGGAGCTTCAGATCTTCTACAGATTACACCATATTTCTTATCGCATTTAAACGATTTAGTAAATTGGATTTCACTCGCAAATCGCAATCTTGACATTAATCTAACAGGACTTTTGAATATGTGTTAAGTATCTAACTAAAAGCGACTTGTAAGAAATGCCTAAAAGCACGATTCATTCGACTAAACGGCATAAATTAACGACGAAAGTACTGTTTTGTTCATTTAGATGATGACTTGAAAGCTGTGTTATTGAGTACTGTTAACTTGCACACGAATTAATTAAGGTCATATTATTCAAACAGTTACTATGAAAACGATAGTCATTACATCTCTACTTTTTCTTGTTAGCGGCATATTTTCGCTGCACGCTCAAGATGCCTCCGAAAACTTACACTTAAACAGATCTGTCCTGAAATACTATAACGGAAATGATCTGGTTGAACTTTCTACAGAAGCGCCGGAAATTTATGAGCAAATGAGGAATTATTTCGTCAATTCATATATGATTTCTAAGGTTGATTGCAAGGAATGCTCAATTGACATGAATGAGTTCTTTAATAGATCCTTATTCAATATTGTTGATTTTGAAGATACGCGCGATATGAACGTGCAGATTCAAATAGAATTTAAAGAAGAATATATTATCACGTTGCTCTCAACAAATGAACTCACAGCATTAATAGAAGGTGCAGCGGCAAGTGAAATGCTTGAAATTAAATTGGATAGACCATTTCCAGGTTTAGTGGATACAGGCGATTTTGATGGTGATTATGCGAATTACAAAACTTCGTTGAGAGATTGGATTAAAGATTTCCCCAATGAATATAGAACACTTGTTGCGAGCAATGAATTGCTAAGAATTTCGCTCACTGAATATATATCACTCCCGCAAGATCGAAAAGATACAGTATTATCGAATTCTACAGGATATCTAATTACAGATTAACTCACTACCAAATGACTTCTAGAGCTAAAACATTAAGTAGCCTTTTCATTGTTCTTTTTCTTCTCTTGCATTCACAAGTATATGGGCAGTGTACGAATACATTTGCATTCAGTACACTAGCGGCGCCAATTGACCTAACTCCTGGAACATTTAGTACGTGCAACTGGGCTGGTGATTACAATACCTTAACGGGTGCTGTTGCTGGACAATCGTATTCATTAACTAGTACTGCTGGTTGTATAAGTGTTAGTGCAACACCAGGAGGTCCTACAATCGTATTTGGTACTTCTCCATTGGTTTTTGTTCCTGGGGCAACTGGGACTTATTACGTTCACTATAACACAGATTGTGTCGGGTGTGGAACAGGTTCAACGTGCCTCACAACTACTATAACGTGTACTACATGCACTGGTGGAGGAGGTGGTACAGACCCATGCTTATCTATTACTCCACTTACAGGATGTGGAACGAGCATGGCACTTACAACTTCGGGTACTGGAGTTTGGGATATGGGGACATGTATTTTTAGTACTCCTGGAGTAGAATCAATCTTTAGTATTGTTGCCCCTATAACGGGTACTTATACATTGGACATAACTGCGATTGGATTTGATTTCATTGATTTTATGTGGATTGATGCAGCAAGCGGCTGTGGTCCATTGGCTCCATGGAACTGTATTGGTGATTTTGCCGCAACTGGAAATTATGGGGCAATGCCTTGGATTGCTGGAAACACCTATTATATCCTCGTAGATCCTGAAACTACACTTGCAACGAACGTAACGTTTGATATTGAATGTCCACCTGGTGCACCAGCAATTGCTGGGGATTGTGGAGTTGCCATTCCAGTATGTACGAATTTGAGTTTTGCAATTGACCCAAATGGCTTTGGCGCTATTGATGAGTTATGTACTGCATGTGTCTCCAACCCGAATATAAATCCGGGAAGTGGGAATATGGGGTGTCTTAACTCAGGTGAGTTGAACAGTACATGGTTTGAAATTAATGTCGCAACAGGAGGTAGTCTTGAGTTCAGTTTTGGTGCTGCTGGAGGTGGAAATTGTTTTGATTGGATCATGTGGCCAGTTACGCCAACAATATGTGCTGATATTATGGCGAATACTGCTCCACCAATTCGCTGTAATTGGAACGGGGCATGCGATAGTTATACAGGAATGGCAGCTGT
>JBLHON010000226.1:0-6265 GCA_047621865.1 Crocinitomicaceae bacterium
TTTGATTTTTAAAAAGTAATTTAGATAACGAGAAATGTGGTCAATTGCGAGCTCGATTTTTAATTGGTGTCAAGGATTTTACAAGCCGTGCAGAATTCTGAGGCGGGTGCATTGCTAAAAGTAAAATGATGGGGCGAAAGCTACCTCGTAGACAATAATTTGAAACCATGTAGAATGCACCTCTTTTGACCTTTTTTTCATTTTTTATAAGTAAGTCTGCCGATAGGAATTATGGATAAGGCATTTTATGTGCTTAAATTAATGAATCAATAGGAAATTATTGGTCTCGTTATAGACAATTAATTTAAGATAGGCGCAGCTACAAAGTGAAACCAAAAAGGAAATAAAGTTGAAAAACAAAACCATAGCTGTACTCCCATTCGTAAACATGAGTTCTAATGTTGAGAATGAATATTTCAGTGATGGAATTACAGAAGAAATCATCAATGTGTTGGCGAAAATTGATGGAATCAAGGTTACTTCTCGCACCTCTTCTTTCTTCTTCAAAGCGAAAAACCAGCCCATTGCAGAAATTGGTAAGCAACTAAATGTATCCACGATTTTAGAAGGCAGTGTGCGATTATCCAGAAAGACAATACGCATTACGGCTCAGTTAATTCAGGTAGAAGAAGATTTTCATTTTTGGTCAGAAACATGGGACAGAAAGTTAGATGACATCTTCGAAATACAAGATGAAGTGGCCATGGCGGTTGCTGAAAAGACACGCGAGCACATCGGCCATTTTGAAATTGAAGAAGCTTCTACGAAAAAACACAGCACCATCAGTGCGTATGAGCTGTATCTGAAAAGCAAATCCAACTTCTACAAATTTCAAAAGGAAGACATCCTGCTCGCTATTGAGCAAATCAAAGAAGCTATAAAACGAGATTCTTCTTGTCCTTTTTATCATGCATCAGAAGCTATCTATTACGGGTATTTAGGGTTGATTCGTGCCATTCCATCTCACGAGGCTTTTGCGATTTCAAAAGCTGCGGCAGAAAAAGCAATTCACCTTGACCCAACCGATCCTGAGGCCAATTATTCTTTTGGAATGGTCAAATATTTTTTTGAGAAAGATTTGGACAAAGCTCAAAGCTCTCTCGACTTGGCTTTAAAATATCGTCCGAATTATGTTAACGCACTTTTAGGTGGATCTGTGCTAGATGTTTTAACCGACAACCCAGAAAGAGCCATTGCACGTGTAAAAAAAGCGATAGAAATAGACCCCCTCTCGCCTGCTAACATCTATTACCATGCTGCCGCCTTGCTACGACTAGGGAGGCATGAAAAGGCATTGGTTGAGATAAACGCGATGCTGGCACTACTGCCACATCATACCAATGGCTACTGTTTGAAGGGTACCATTTTAACCCGTCTTAAAAATTACGATGAGGCGCTTGAGCATTATAAAACGGTTCCCATTTCACCAGAAAGAACTGAAATGTATTATGCTGGTATGGGCATTGTATACGCCACCAAAGGTGATTTCGAAAATGCAAAAGCGTATTTGCTGAAAACCAAACAAGCCGCTCAAAATTTACATTTGGCTTCAGAAGAAAATGCTGAAGTAATTATCAACATCTATTTGGGTAATGTTGATTTGGCATTTGAAGAAATATCGAACGATCTGAAAGCAAACAAGTACTATCTCAACTTTTATAAAGAAAACCCAGCTTTCAATTTGCTGTTGCATGACCCCAGATATAAAATCTTCGATAGCGTTTTCAAAACAAAAGGCCTAACGCACCAGCCGGAGAATCACAGCAAAACAGAACGCTTGTCGGGCTTGAGCAAAAAGAAGGCATTACTCGAAGAAAGTGATGTAGAGATATATCGCAAGCAATTGCTTCATTTTATGACGGACGAGACACCTTACTTAAATCCGGACATATCGCTGCGCTCATTAGCGAGTATGATAAACATGCAGCCCAATCAACTTTCGTGGTTGCTCAATGTAAGTCTTGGCAAAAACTTCAACGAATTTATCAATCGGTATCGCGTTGAAACGTTTAAAACCTTAGCGAAAGATCCGGCCAACGACAATATCACGGTTTTAGGCTTGGCGTACAACAGTGGTTTCAACTCCAAAACAGTATTCAATACCTACTTCAAAAAAGAGACAGGTTTAACACCCAAAGAGTTTCTTAAAGGAGAGTAACTTCTCGCTACCAAAAACTCATTCAGTTCCGATTTATAATCCCGAACAGGCTTCATCGAAATCCGAACCTCCTGGGGATTTTCTCTCCCTACTTTTGTTCCCGTAAATCAACTAGATCCCAACTCCTAAACAACCCGGGATCTTGGTTTTTATAGTCAACATTACATGTGTAGCGTATGAAAAATTGAACTAAAAGTAAAGCATTAGGGAATTTAACCATTGGCGGAATCTTGTCTCTCATGGTCTTAACAGGCTGTACCAAGGATTTGATTTTCTTCCCCTCTACGATTCAGAAAGTACTTGATAAATGCATTGAAAGTGGATTTGACGGCACCATTGTATTTGTCAATCAAGCTGAAAAATCAACGTTTTACAATGCTGGATGGAAGAATAGAGAAAACCTGATTCCTGCTAACCCGCAGTCCTTATTTAAAATTGCAAGCATTAGCAAATTATACATTGCCGCTGCCACCAGCAAACTGATTGCCAATCATTTTTTGTCTTTAGATAATACGCTGACGGATCTTTTGCCTGATCTTGCTGAAGGCATCGAATATTCTGATGAGATTACCTTACGGATGTTGCTACAACATCGCAGTGGCATATCTGATTACGCTGATCACCCCGATTATCCATGGGACAATCCGTTCAAGATCAACAGTGAAGTCTACGACTTAGTTCTAGATCAACCTGCCGACTTTAAACCCGATAAAAAATACAAGTATTCAAATACCAATTATTTGCTGATTGGTGAGATACTGGATCGAACACTCGGATACAGTCATCACCAATATTTAAAGGATGAAATTCTCGAACCGCTTGCACTATACAACTCCTACAATTTGCTTAGTGAAGTTGACATAGACGATGTAATGAGTGGATATTATGTTGACTATGAAAATGATATTAAATACAGCGATTTTATCCACCCGGGTGGATCGATGGTAGCCACTGCAAAGGATGTTGGAATTTTCTTGCGTGCATTAATTGACGGTACCTTATTTACCGAAGATGAGCAGGCAATTTATTCCTCCGTTTACGAATACGAACTACCCGGATATCAAAGTATTGCCCGCTATCATGAAGATATAGACGATGTTGTTGTTCAATTCGTAAATACCAGTGCCGATGGTTTCTGGTATTGGTTTGAATTTGAAAAAGTACACAACAGGATTATTAGAGTTTTAGAAGAAGAATATTCCAATAATTAAAAATCAATCCAATGAAATATCCACTTTTTATCTTACTAATCAGTCTGATTCCTTACTAGGGTAGCGCTCAAAAAAGCGATACCACGAGCAATAGTTGGGGCTTCACTTTGAATTCAAGCTTTAATACTGAAATAAACGCAATTGGTTTTGCACCAAGTGCGTCTTATTTCAGCGAAAAAAGTCAATTTGAAATTGGTATTGGCTTTTATCCATTTGGATCAAAAAACCAACGAATAGGAAGCGGGGAATTCAACGATAAATATTTTCCAAACGGAAGGACTAACAAATACAATCTGTTTCTGATTCTGTCTTGTTCCTATGTCAATCAATTGAAAAAATTATATTTTCCTGCAACCTAATAGTACTTATTTTTAAGTGGAGGCTACGGTATGCAAATCAGTTTATTTAAAGGTGCGTATCTCGGAACAAGTGTAAACTTTGAAACCTTCACCCACAGCAAACGGACAAAGAATCCTTACAACGACTACATCGGCACTCAAAATCTATTTGATACATTCGGCAGTAACCTCGATTTCCGAGTCAATATCGGATACCAATTCTAGCTGTCCACCAGGAAACAGACGTGACCTTCTGCAAACCCACAAATTCTTATTGCTTTCACCCAAACTAGTTCGGAAATGTAATTCCGAACCACTTGACCACAATACAGAACGTTTTCTGCTAGGCAAAACTTCACTTTTGCCCTGTTCTTATCAACGAAAAATGTAATGCTTAAAAACAGACTTGTAATGAAAACCAAAATTCTATTTATTGCACTTTCGATTGTGTTCTTGATGATGTTCAAAAGTTACGGTCAAAACGCTGAGATGCCGAAAGAAAAGCGAAGCGCCTTCTCCCGATTTGTCTATAATGACAAGGTAGCATTCAAGCTTGATTACTTTGGCGAATTGGTGCTACACCCTGGCCTGACTATGGGTGTAGACTATACATTGGCTAAGAAAAACTGGGTTACTGTACACTGGGACTCAGAATTGGGAGGTTATTGGCATAAATGGAACAATACTGCTCTATTTCTTAAATCAAGTATTGGCGCTCGATTACCGATCAGTTCGTTATTTGTTGATATGAATCTGGGAGTGGGGTACATGCACTCATTTCCTGCGGGGACAATTTATCGCAGGGTTTCTGATGGCAGTGTTGAAAAAGCACCAAATTGGGGTTCTTCTCATTTTATGCCCAACGCATCGTTTTTACTCGGCTGGGATGGTACTAGAAAAAACAACGCCCCATTTACCGTACATATTGGGGCTGAGGCTTATTATCAATCAAATTTCAATCATATTTTCCTACCTCACCTTGCAGCGAAAGTTGGAGTGACCTATAAATTCAGAAAAAAATAACGACTATGAAAATCTATATCATCTTAACTGCGATAGCGACGGCATTGCTATTCACGTCCTGTGAAAAAGAAAATTTCTACACGGGCGATCATTTCTTTGTAGAAAACAAAGGAGCCATAATGCCTGTCTTTGTTAAAGGGAATCTTGAATCAAGAGTATTTATCCTTTTTGTTCATGGTGGACCTGGGAGCAATGCATCATTAGTCTCATTTCTTCCTGTGGCAGAAGAATTGGAAAATGATTATGCTTTTGTTTATTGGGACCAGCGCGCGTCAGGACTTTCTCAGGGTAATCCCGACCCCATCACGTTTACCGTAGATCAATATGTAGAGGATCTTGATTTGGTAATTGATGCCATTAATTTGCGACACGGCAATCCCAGAATTATTATATATGGCGTAAGCTGGGGAGGTGCATTAGGAAGCGCATATTTAAGTACGGGCAACTATCAGGATAAAGTAACCGGATTCATTTGCATGAACAGTGGCCATAATCTTCTTGAAGGAATTCCAAAATCGGTTGTGTTTGTAAAAGAATATGCACAAACACAAATTGATAATGGAATAGATGTTGATTACTGGATTGAAGCACGGGATTGGTGCGCAACCGTTCCTGATATGACCATTAAAGAAAACTATTTTAAATACGATGGCTACCTTACAAATACAAATGCTTATCAATATGATCCTAATCAAGTATTACTAGGACCTGAAGTTGGGGCATGGGGTAGCATGAATTCGTATTTGTCTCTTTCAATATTTTTTAATGGCGGGTATCTAACAAAACATTTTAACATATTGAAATTGAACCTAAGTCCCCAAATGGCAAAAATCAAAATACCTTCATTGGTCATCTGGGGTAGGCATGATGGCGTAAACACTATTGAAATGGGCTTTGATGCCTACAAGAGTATTGGTGGTCCTGATTTTTCAGACAAAGAAATGGTCATTTTAGAAAATAGTGCTCATTTGGCTCATTTAGAGGAGCAAGAACTATTCGCACAATACTTCAGAATGTTTGTTGATGGCTTGCAATAATATTTAGGATTTATGTCCTTACCATTCTCGAAGAAAAAAGTAGACTTCTCCCATGGTCTGTGCCCTACAGACCAAGCTAAGATCAAAATAACCAGTCCGTGAGACACAGATGTGGAATAAAAATAAAGCATGAAACATTTACTAATACTTTAATTCTATCAATTATGAGTTTATCAGTACAAGCGTAACAATGGTTAGATACCACTTTATACCCTTCCGAAAATAAATTTCTCCCGTTAGTTCAAGGACTTGAGTGGCTTAACAAGTTTACAAAAGAGCTAACCCTCTTGGACGACTATGATCACGAAAGACTTGATACCGACGGTCTTTCCTTAAGACCTGCCTGCAACGTTCCCATCAAAAGAGGAATACCAATCCTTAATAAATCAAATGAAGCTAGAGTTCGAGTCTGATGTTTGTGGCCTTGAAAAAGATAAAAGCTTCGAAAGCGCTATATCTCAGATTTCAAAGGGATTTGATCAACAAGACTTTTACCCC
>JBLHON010000227.1:0-6261 GCA_047621865.1 Crocinitomicaceae bacterium
AAGATCAATCTGCTCATACTCCTCTGTGACAACTTTGTTTTTATCAAAGTCTGGCCCTAATCCAAGCATATAGATGCTTCTGCAACCATCACACCCATCACCATGCTCTCTGTAACCCGTTCTGCGGTCATCTAAATGCCGTCCATGATCATTTGTGATAATCAGGGTAGTTTTGCCCTTGTAGTGCTCGTTTTCTTGAAGATAAAGCCATAGACGATTTGCGTAATCATCTGTTTTAACAATCGCCTTCAGGTAATTCTCCCATTGACCTGCATGTGCTCGTGTGTCAACTTCCAATAAATTTATAAGCATGAGATTTGGCTGATCTTCGTCCATGACCTCTATTGCTTTATTCCATGTATTGATGTCTCCAGTGTACTCAGCGCCATTTCCATTTGGTCCACAATAATGTGAAGGCATATAGGAATTGAACCAGTCTTTATGACTTGAATTCGCGAGCACATTGAGTTTTCCTTTGCTGGCAAGCACCCATGCTTTATCTTTTGATTTTGCACTACTCTTCAGGTAATATTGAAAGATAGTAGGCTGCTTCGGAAGTTCAGAACCATTGTTTTTAACACTTTGATAAACGCCAGTACAGATAGCTGTATGACCTGAATTTGTGGTCGTTACACCATTGTTCTTAAAGTTCGTAAACAATACACCTTGAGGCTTTAAATCTTCATACAAGTGTGGAATATATTGATGACTAGGATCGCCAAATGTTTCTGACATACGTGGTCCATCAATAATCAAAATAATTACATTTTCCGTTTGATACACTGGTGGCGCCAACTCAGTTAAGGGTGCCTCACTTGGAACAAATGAAAATGAAAGAAGACCAATGGCTCCGAGTATTAAAATGATTTTATTTTTCATATCATGGGAATTTTGGAAATTTCCCGAAATCGGGTTTCCGTTTCTCTAAGAATGCATCACGGCCCTCGGATGCTTCTTCTGTTCCATAAGCTAATCTGGTAGCTTCTCCAGCAAATAGCTGTTGCCCAACCAACCCATCATCTACCAAGTTAAAGGCAAATTTGAGCATTTTAATAGCCGTAGGACTCTTTGCAAGAATTCGTTGGCCCCAATCATATCCGGCTTGATCGAGTTGATCGTGTGGCACAACAGCGTTCACCATGCCCATCTCATAAGCTTCTTGTGCTGAATATTGTAATTCTAGGAAAAAGACCTCACGTGCACGTTTTTGTCCAATCTGACGCGCCAAATATGCTGATCCAAAACCAGCGTCAAAACTGGCAACGTTCGCATCTGATTGCATAAACACGGCATGCTCTTTACTGGCAATTGTTAAATCACAAATAACGTGTAAGCTATGACCTCCACCAACTGCCCATCCAGGAACGAGTGCGATGACAACCTTATTCATAAATCGAATGAGACGTTGTACTTCTAAGATATTTAAACGATTGATTCCATCTTCACCTCTATAGCCACTTTTATCGCGAACACGCTGATCACCACCAGAGCAAAACGCCCATCCACCATCTTTTGGTGAAGGCCCCTCTCCAGTTAAAAGAATAACGCCAATCTCGGCATCTTCTCGCGCAATTGTCAATGCCTCGTATAATTCAAAAACTGTTTTGGGTCTAAATGCATTTCTAACTTCCGGGCGATTAAACGCAATTCTTGCTACACCATCTGCTTGCTTAAAAGTGATGTCTTCGTATTCTTTAATTGTTTTCCAATCTGGTGTACTCATGTTCCTTATTTAGCTGGATAAAAATACTAATATTTCAGGTGCAGATTACCCTATTCACTTTCTGTTATGGAGAACGTCGTTCTCTCGTTATTTTTCCTGTCATAGAAGTAACACAGGCCATAGAAAAAATCAATTTGTTCCATTACAGGATCTACTATTTCAAGGTGCATTTTTTCTGAATCACTAAACCTTTGGAAGGTGTAATTCATCTTCATAGTAGTGTAATCAATACTTGCCTCGTGGACCTGCCACGCCCTGATTGGAATTAAAAACTCATCCGTTTCGGCGTCTTCATCAGCGTCATCGAAAAATGCCCATCTCACGTAAGAACCACTCTTGATATTTCGAAAGTCACCATCAGAATCTCCAAACTCTATCACAATGGATTCAACTAAAGTAAGGGAGTCATCCTTGTATTCAACTTCTCTCCACGTTCGCTTTGCAATAAGTCGTTCTGGGGATACAGTTCCAGAGAACTTTAATTTCTCGAATTCATCATAGGTATAGAAAAACGTCAAATTGCTGGGGTAATCGCAGGCTTGAGGATCAACATAACGCAGAGAAAGTAAGTCATGATTCTCAAATTGTACTTCTTCTTGCGCCCAGCTCAAATGGCTACTGATGACACTCATCCCGATAAGCACTACTACTTTAATTTTCAGCATACCCAGTAATATCTGTGAATAAACTCACTAAATCTGATTTAACGTAAACAATGTGAAGTAACTCGATTCAAATCCCGTGCCGAGACTAATTTATTCAGAGATGAATGTATAGGTAATCCATCCTGATTCGGAGTCCGCGGCGTCGTCGGCAAAATTGAAACGAGATTTTTTTGCGTATTTACGAGCTTGCTCGATCATGCATGAATTTGCCCCGGAACTTCTAGATGGATCGTAGGTTGCAGCAAGCACAGATCCAGCTTGATTGACCTTCACAATAACGGTAACTCTCCCACTCGATCCTTTTGGACATGTATATCCAGGATTTCGGACGTACCAATTATTGTTTTGGTGTGCTGTATGCATTGGTACAGAGAAATCAACCATTACACTTCCTGCGAAGACATTGTCCGCCCCATTACCTTGGTCAGTACCTGTGTTTGGTTTATTCTTATCATCCTTCAATCGATCTTTGCGCTTTTCAATTTCCGCCATAATGCGCGCACGATCCTCTGCTCCACCAGCGTCAGCTCTCATTTGTGCTTCTAAATCTGTTATTTCTTTTTCGACGTCAGAAGCACTTTTAGTGGAGTTATTCTCACTGTAATTCTCATTTGATCGTTCCCTAGGATCGTTTGCATCTCGGACAATGTTTTTGACATCTTCAGGCTTGAAATTGGCAGGAAGCATAATGTTTTCAGGCTGAAGCATTATTTCTTCTGGTGGAATATCAACATGTGCACCTTGGTGAAATGCTTCGATTACAATCAATTTTTCGAAGGATTTCATCTGCAAATAAATAAACGCACCAATGAGCACTGACATCGCAACAAGGACACCAACCATATGTTTTTCCAATGCATCGAAAAAATTACCCACCGTTCTCCTCTTTAGTTGTAATTAATTTACCTGTGTTCAAATCGTAATATGACAAGACTCCAGATTTACTTAAAAATAAGAAATCTTCGCCAAATGTTCCAATTGAATCATATTTAATTGGAACAACAAGGCTGTCATTTCTCATAATTCCAAGGCTATCTGCCATCTGAACGACAAAAATTTCATTTCCAAGGTATTCTATTTCATCAAACGTAAATGGAACAATAACGTTACCTGCCAAATTCAGAACACCAGTTCCATTCTCATTTTTAGCGATAACATAAGCATTATCCTCAATGCGTAAGCCGTAATAGTCTGCTGAAATCAGCACTTTACCTGCTGGATTAATCACTCCCCAGTATTCATCATCCTCGAAAGGAATTGCGTCTGTTCCTGTGCCTAAATTTTCATATTTAAACGAGAGTGCCGTCTTTCCTTTAAGGTCTATTCTGCCGTAGTCGTCATCCTTCATCACGACAGCTCTGCCATTGATAAACTCGCCTCTAGAGATAAAATTAGGAAACACTTCGAACTCATCCCTAATTACTATTTCACCTTGATCATTTAAATAAACTACTTCCCCTTCTATTGAGGCTATTGCGAGTCCTTCATGAATTCTGCCGAGTTCATCAAATTGTGCTGGTATGACAACATTCGCCAATCGATCCATGAGGCCAATTAAACCATCGTCCTCAAAGGAGAAAAGTGTATCACTGAAGATACTGATCTTAGGATAGGCTGGCTGAGCAACATAAGCACCATAAATATCAATATACGCTTGAGATCCATTAATCTCCACTTTTGCTACGCCCTTTGAAAAATCAAAAGCATCATCATACTTTTCGGGAATTCGTAGACGGCCAGTCTCGTCATAATATCCGTATTTACCACTTCTATTTGCATAGATCAATCCGTCTGAGATCATTCCAAGGTCTTCAAATTCGCAGGCAAGAATTTGCTTACCACTTCTGTGGAGGAGCCCCATTTTCTCATCTACTTCAATAATTGCACGACCGTGGAAAAAATCAGAAATGGCATCATACTTAAAGTCGATTCTTGTCTTGCCAGTAAAATCAATTACGCCATACTTACCATCGAGCATTACAACTGCTAATCCCTCATGAAAGGAAGAGACCTGTTCGTAAATGGGGGAAATATTCTGGGTTCCATCGACTTCAATGAAGCCATATTTTTCGTTGACATAGTTCGGGAACAGGATTGAATCCAAAGATAAAATTTCAAGGTCAACGAGTTCCAAATAAGGATATGCAGGATAATCTGTTTTAAATTTCTCCAAAGCCTCGAGACTGTAATCTGAGATTGATGCTTGATAAAGCTGCCTCCAAGCAGAATCGACGAACTGGTTATTGGGATACGTATTAATGAATGCCGAATATGCCTCAGCTGTATTGGATTCTGTTACAATGTCGAAAACTTTGACTTCTGCATGAGGAACCATTGGACTTTTAGGGTTCAATTCGATAAAAGCCAAAAAGGATGCCAATGTTCCCTTGCCTGTTATCTCCTCAAATTGAGCATCGAAGTAATTTTCTTTAGCAATTTCGACATAAATACTCGTTGGATAGAGTTCTGTAAACTGTCTATAGGCCATGGCTGTATTTTCGTTCATAGCACGAAAAAATGCAATTGAATCTCTTGTCACGACGACTTTTGAGATCTGAATGGCTTTAGGGAAATCGTGAATGAACTGTGTATAGACTGCAATAGAATTTGCGGATCTTGCTTCTTCAAAATAGAGTAACTCAATTGCTTTTCTCAATTCGTCAATACCAGCTTCATTCCAGCCATAAATGCCCCATTTCTCGCGTTTTTTCTCCTTACTATTTCCCCATTCTTGCTCGGCCATTTGAAGAAATACGTACGCAGAATCTTTCGAGTAAAATGCATTGTTATTTCTAGAATAGATTGTTGCTAAACCAAAAGCAGCTGCAGAAGGATTTCGTTTGATTGACTTTGTAAATAATTCTTTCGCTTTAAAATAATCGTGGATCTTAATGGCTTCAAATCCTTTACTCATTTTACTCGCATGGGCTGGAAGGCTCACTGAAGTGAGGAATAAGAGAATTAAGAAAGAACGCATTCTAGACTTCATAAAACAAAGATAATTCTTGAATGTATTGGGGCAAAGATTAAGCCATAAAAAAACCCCGATCCCCGATTTTTCGGGAAGCGAGGTTTGAAATCGTATAACGATACGCTTACTTCTTCTTTCGAGAGCCGTAACGCGTGTTGAATTTATCAATTCTACCTGCAGTATCAACGAACTGAACGATACCAGTAAAGAATGGATGAGATTTATGCGAAATATCCAATTTAATTAATGGATAATCATTTCCATCTTCCCATTTAATAGTTTCACTAGTTTCCGCGCATGAATTACACACGAAGCTATATTCGTTAGACATGTCTTTAAAAACAACTTGTCTATAATTTTCTGGATGTATATCTTTTCTCATTCTATTATATTGTATGTAATCATCTAATACAGGGTCGCAAAGATAAATAAACTTTTTTAATACCCACAATATCTTTGGCGAATTTAAAATAAATAGAACGAATTTGCGTTAACTTTGCCAAGAACTCTATTTATGTTGCGAACTTTTCTACTTTTTTCATCCCTTACAGCGATTTTCGCGGTAATAAGCTTATCCAGCTGCAAGAAACCATTAAATTTCTCTGGAGGGAACCTTTCTTTTAGTGCAGACACTGTTGTTTTCGACACTGTGTTTACCACTATAGGTTCAACCACAAAGAATTTTAAATTCTATAACACTGACAAGCGAACGGTAAAAATAGAGCAAATTGAGCTCATGGGAGGCACCTCTTCCCCATTTCGAATTAATGTAGATGGGTTATCTGGAATCTCTCATACGGACATTGATGTGGAAGGAAACGATAGTTTATATGTATTCGTTGAGGTAACCTTGGATGTAAATGCATCTGTGAACCCAATGGTGATTGAAGACAGTATTCGCT
>JBLHON010000228.1:0-6245 GCA_047621865.1 Crocinitomicaceae bacterium
CGAAAATTGCGCGCAATATGGTCAATCTACTTGACGAGTATATGCCAATTGTGAAGGGATCAGAAATAAATGACAGCCCCTACTCACCCATTTCAAAATTCGCGAAGGACTTAATTGACGAGCAGGGGGATAAGACTCCAATTGCTTGGGTTCATCGTTCAGATCGATTTTTTGAGAAACTTGCAACACCAGATGTTAATGTATCTGATTTGATTGGAGATATTGATCCAATAAAAGCAGCGACACTTAAACTTCCTTACTCTGATGAACGCGTTTTGCATTATGGGATGATCCCAAGAGCGAACAGGTGTATTTTTGTGCTCAATGAATTACCTGATTTACAGGCTAGAATTCAGGTTTCTTTATTCAACATCCTGCAAGAAGGCGACGTTCAGATTCGCGGATTTCAATTGAGAATGCCTTTGGATATTCAATTTGTGTTTACTGCAAATCCAGAGGATTATACCAATCGAGGAAGTATTGTGACTCCATTGAAAGATCGAATTGGATCACAGATTTTCACTCATTATCCAACCAATATTGACTTAGCAAAGAAAATAACTGAACAAGAAGCTCGAGTTAGTGCAGAGGATAAATCACGAATTTATGTCAGTGAAATGGCAAAAGATTTATTAGAACAAGTTGCCTTTGAAGCTAGAGATAGCGAATATGTAGATGCCAAAAGTGGTGTGAGTGCTCGTTTGACGATTAGTGCTATGGAAAACCTAATGGCTGCAGCAACGTTGAGAATGTTAGAATCTGGCGAGAATAAAACATCCCTTCGATTAATTGATTTTGTGGCGATTATACCCTCTATCACAGGGAAAATCGAACTGGTTTATGAAGGCGAGCAAGAAGGAGCAAGTGAGGTGGCCAAACTATTAATCGACGAAGCTGTTAACACGCAATTTGAGAAACTCTTCCCTCCTATTCCAAAATTAGAAAAACAAGGAATTCAAACTCCCTACACGGCTGTAATTGATTGGTTTTCCACTAACGATTTTCTTGAATTGAACTACACAGATAATGATTTGGATTACGAGACGAGTTTGAAAGGAATTAAACCCTTGTCCACTTTCGTAGATGAATATGCAGCAAATCTTGATCCACAGGAAAAGTATTTCTGTATGGAGCTTATTTTGTGGTCTCTTTCCAATAATAACAAGTTAGATAGAACAGAAAGTGATCAAGCTTTTAGCTTTGAAAGTAGCACATTAAACAAGCATTACTTGGGGAATAATTAGTCCTTGCAGATAGAAAATTACTAGTAATTGTCTCATGGATGAACACTTATCCTAACCAGGTACACTAAAGTTGCCTTCAAAATTGAAATATAGGTTGTATATTTAAGGAATTAAATAATTGAGCCATGAGCTTGAAAAACGTACTACTCTCAGTCTTCAGCATTTTTATTTGTGTGTCTTTGCATGCTGCATCTCAATGGTCGCAAAAAGCAAGTTTTGGTGGAATTGGCAGACACAGACCAACTGGCATCTCAATTGGCACTAAGGTTTATCTTGGTCTGGGGCATTACAATGGAACAGGGACTGAAACATATCTTTCAGATTGGTGGGAGTTCGATCCATCTTCTAATTCATGGACTCAAAAAGTAGATTACCCTGGAAATGGTGGTAATGGTGAGCTTGGAGCACATGGTATGGGACTGGAAACAGTTGGGTATGTAGGATTGGGAGAAATTGATGATTATGGTTTCTATAAATATGATCCTGGCACAAATACGTGGACGGCAATGACAGAAGCTCCATCTGGGGGATCATTCCAAGATACAGGGGATTTTACAATTGGACATCGCGGATATTTTACGCGCATCTCATCAGATCAAGTCTATGAATATGATGCCGATCTAGATGTGTGGACTGGAAAAGGTTTTACACCATTTAATGTGACCTATTCCTTCTCAGGATTCGCAATTGGAGGAAAAGGATACATGAAAGTTTCAAATTCTGCTTGTACTGTGAATACGTTCTGGGAATATGATCCAACTTCAGATATTTGGGTAGAAAAAACACCATTCCCTGGATTGGCAAGACTTTCCTCTATCTCATTCGTTCAGAACGACAAGGGCTACATCGTAAGTGGTTATGGAGCAGGATTGCATTCTGATCTAAGTAGCGAGGTCTGGCAGTACGATCCACTCATGGATACATGGTCGCAACTAGGTGATTTCATTGGTACAAAAAGACGCTACTCCACAGGGATCACTCTTGGTAATAAATGTTATTTGGGAACTGGAACCAATGGTACAAATCTGAATGATTTCTGGGAATTTGATTCAGCTGTTGCAGGACAAGAAGATCTTTTTGATGCAAGTTCATTTGCAGTTTTCCCGAATCCAGCAGTTGATTTCGTGAAATTTCAATCGGAAAAGACACTCGTTTTTGATCTTGTGATTTATAGTCTTTCTGGAAGACAAATCAGTAGAGTTCATACAAACACAGGCAGTGTTCACTTCGAGAGAAATGGCTTATCTAGTGGGACCTACTTCTATAGTGTTGAGGTTGATGGCCAAAAAGTTCACTCAGATCGTTTTACTTTCCGCTAATCAAAGTAGAGGAAATAGTAGACTTCAACATTGTCTAAATAAGCACCATCAAATCCCGAATTAATAATTCTCTTGGTATAGGAATCATCATTGCCGTAAATAACTTCTTTCCAATCTTTCTTCCAGAATTTAACCCAAATCTCATCCTCATATCCATCGTAAGGTTTTTTGAGCCATCTAGGTTTGTGCAACTTCCAGTCATCTTGCCAATAATATCTATAGGACTCAGCTGCACCAACGTTCATGTAAGCAATTACTAATCGCTGTCCACCATTGGCTTTTGTTTTCAAAGAATTCACCTCTGAGAGCGTCAATTGAGTATCCTCGTAGAAAAGATCAATGAGTACAACATCAAAGTTTGTAGCAGCAATTGCACTCAGAAAAGCAGCTTTTGTGGCAAAATTCGAAGTGGAGATTAAGTACAAATAATTCTGTGCTTGACTTAATGACACGATATTATCTGAATTCTCATTGTGAACACTGTCTGGAATTAATTGATAATCGTAACCCGTTGAAGACCTCGGAAAAGCCATGAACCCTTCAGCATCATTCAAATTAAAAGAACTCGTCACTTGAGAATTTGGATTAGCAAAGTCCGCAACTAAGACAGGTTTTGTAGCTTTTATTTGACGCGCCATTTCGATTCGTCCATCATCAGCCACTGTTCCAGCATTAAAATACAGTTCTTCGATCCCTACTCCATCAATTGCAGATAGATAACTCGAAGAAAGTCCATCAGCAGGATCCTCGAAATTAAAACAGAGTTCAATACCATTTTGAGGAATGACCAGAAAGTTGGGATCTTGAGATTTTGTGTAATCAGACAACTCGATTACAAATTCGCGCATCTTTTCAGCAGCCTTCTCAGAGCGTTTCTCCTTTGAACATGAGCTAATCAGTAAGCCAACTATTAAAATGCCTATTAAATTTTTCATACGAGGTCAGTGAATGTTATTCTTCGTAAGATAGCTAAAAGGATGTTGTTGAATTGGCTATAACGGCCGCGCCATCGTGCGCCATTTACCTGTGATTAAATTTTGTACTGCGCCTTTGCTGAAGCTTCAGCGAAAGCATTAAAGATAATCATTTCCTAATGTATTAGTTGTTCGAAGCATAAACGGAGCATGTATTTTAGGATGCGTTAGTAGCATCATGCTTATAGAACGATTAGTTTATTTCTAGCGATAGGTCCGGACTTATTGGATATGCAGATGGTATATGTTCCACTATCTAGCTGACTTTTTCTTAATAAATAAGTTCCATCATCACCAAGTACATCTTCTATAAGAATACGGCCATATGCGTCATATACGAAAACGCTGTACGCCATATTTTGATTATTATGGTTTGATATAGATTTTAGAGAAAGGATTGACTCATATGTCATCGGATTCGGAGCAAGAGAAGTACTTTGATAAGATTCATAGTCAGGATTCTTTATTTCCAGAATATTGCTGTTTAACATCACATTCTTTATGGCCCAAAAATTTCTCTGTGAGATCAATTTATAGACGTTTGAAGTAATTCGGATGGCATATATCATCTTTTTGGTACCATCTTCATAAAATAAACTACTACCACTTTGACCTGAGACAGCAACTATACCATCATAAGCATAACCATTGGGCCAATTTATACCAGCAATTCCATATGTGTAATACATGGATTCTCCATTGTACGAGGGAAGACTCGGGTAGCTAAAGTTGTGTGAAACCAAAGAGTCGTTAACATTAATAATACTATCATTTTTGTGAAAACTTAAACCTAACCATCCAGAAGAGCTTCCGATAGGATTCTCTAATACTAGCAGCCCAATGTCATTTTCATACCATAAGACATTATCGTTGTCGTAATAATCTTTGCGAACTACTTTAAATTTAACTTTTAGATTTCCAAATTGACTCTGAGGGAACCCACTGTCTAATGAAGGTGAAACATAAGTTCCTCCATTCCAATTAAACTCATCGAAGGCATTATGGTCACCAATACAATGCGCAGCGGTCAGAACAATGTTGTTTGAAATAAGGGTTCCTGAACATGAAGCATATTGCTGAAGAAGTGTGTCCGCCGACCATATAAGCGCAACATTTGTTCTTGTAGGGTAAGACAACAAATCATAATTATTTTCAGCTAAACTCAATGGGTTAAAAGGATTAGAAGGGGAATTAGAAAGAAGTGTTGCCGCTCCTGCCAAACTGCCTTCAAAATTTGTTATCTCACCATAAATATCAAGTGAGTCAGGATTGCATGGAATTGGCATAAATTGGATTGTCGCATTATCGACGTCATAAATGACAAGAGTGTCACATTGCGAATGCGCTGTGAATGCTCCAAAATATATCAGTATCGCATTGATTAAGAATTTCATCAGTATCAATGTACATTTAATTTAAGTGTCAAGCTAACCTTCTCAATATCACTTAGCCTTGATTTTATTACTCGGGCGATATTAAGGGCAATTTTCAATTGCTACTAACGATTAGGCTAAGATACGTAAAAACGGTTGGGGTAGGTTTGGTTTATGGATTTTAGCCAGTGTTAGCAACTCTTATTCTGTTTTAACCTTAAACATTGCATTGTAGATCTTTGATGGAATGCAAAACACCAAAAATTAATTCCTAATAGACTGTCCAAATGTAGTCAAGAGGATCAGGAGTCAATCCTTGTTGGCGAATGATAGTTTGCATTTGTGCCCGATGATGTATTGAATGATAGTTTAATTGTAAGGCAATATCTTGTGGTGAAGCAGCATATACTTCTCCACTATTTCCGATAAACTCAATTTTTATTGAAAGTTCAATTTCCGTTTTTGTTCTAATGTAATTTGTCCAAAGCTGTAAGCTGTCATTCCATTTTTCTTCAAGTTGATTTAATTCATAGATAGGTTCCGACCAACTCATTTCTTGTGCATTCTTGCCTTTAATAACTCTTGCCAACCACTTGTTCTGAGAATTTATCAAGTGACTAAAGAACTTTATACATTCTTCCTTGTTAGGTAACTCCTTAATTTTATTGAGAAGCAGTTTGTTGGCATAGTCATTATAATTAAAGGTGTCAATTAGATATTTATTCATTTCCATAAGTCAATGTTTATTGTTTAATAATAATTGTTAACATTAAAGTTCTTGTCTGCCTATTAATAGAAGACTTACCAAGTTAGTACAATCGCTGTAGCATCTGGTCTATTTAGAGTATCAATTCTTCCTTTAATTCATAGTGCTGTGCAGTTTTATCATATCTAGACAATACATGTTGTGCATTTTCTGGTATATAGGCTTTTTTATAATCTTCACCCGCAAAGGATTTTACCGAATCAAGAGAGTTAAACTGAAGAACAAGAAAAAACTCTACTTCATTTTCTTTAGTCTCTGTTGAGATGCTTACTTTTTCTAGTCCATCAACACCATTCTTTTTGACGGTAGGAAAGACTTCGTTTATCAACATGTCTTCATAAATGGGACCATTTTCTAGTGAAGTCCATCCTTTCCATGTTCGAATTATCTTTTGACTTTTGCTCATGATTGTGTCGTTTTGATACTCTGACTTACTTGTTGCTAACGTTCAGGCTAAAATACGTAAAAGCGGTAAGGTTGGTTTGGTTTATGCTATTTTAGGCCATGTTATATGCTGTGCGATTGACTTGTGCTGGGTTTTGGATGGTTTTCAAATGCTCTTTTTCAGT
>JBLHON010000229.1:0-6218 GCA_047621865.1 Crocinitomicaceae bacterium
TACACTATCACTTTACCTGCTTTCATTGATACTATTAAGCTGTGGATCCAAAGATGAAAATCGCACGAATAGAGATACGAACTCAGCATCTAATTCTACTGATTCAACAGCTAATCAGACACCCATTTTATCGAAATCAATTACTGTTGACACTACCGAAATGATCGCTTTCTTAAATGAATTCGTTCCAACAATTACTAAATTACATCATCCTTTTGTCGTCAGAATGGATTGGCCTGATTCTCTTACCCTGCTTGGAATCGATACTGAATACCTTCAAAAAAATGAAATTGACTTGCTCAGCTATGCTTTTGATTGTCGAGGTTATTTCAAAAGTCTACGCGTCACGGAAATTAAATGTGCAGATTCTTCACGTCTGGCAAACCTTTTCACAAAGCTATACAAATCAGAAGGAGCTAATTCTGGCTGTTTGACCAAGGCAAGGCCAATGATCATTTGATTATGACCAGCAATGGTATCTATTGGTTGAATGGAGGCTGCCATTATCCTTATCACAACTTCAAGAAAATTGCATATCGTTTTCAAAAATCTCTCGGGAATATTACTGTCACTGATTCTGTGAAATGTAAATGTGGAGACAATGAGGTAACTAGAGGTCAATAGGTTTCCATCAACGGCCTTTGCTGAATTCGAGGAAAATCAAACCACAACTGGAAACAGCAATCACAATCTCCCCAAAAAAGCTTTCTAAATCTCTTTTTTATCTCTTGCGAAATTCGCAAATATGATATTCTTCGTTGCGCAATTCGGTTGTAGCAGGCGACCACTTTTCTTCAATTTTGTTCTGAACATTGATCTCTAAAACAGCGTGAAAACAATTCGTTGCCTGCTGACAGACGGGATCAATAAATCAAAATTGACTAGATGAAAGAGCCCAACTGTACATTAAAAGAGAATAGATTCAGATCTTATAGATGGTTTATTTTAGGAGGACTTCTCCTCATCTCCATTTTTTTGGGATTTCAATTGAAAAACACCAAGATGGATATGGATTTCGAGAAATTATTTCCAAACGAGGATCCAGAAACAGAATACTATAAGGAATTTAGAGCAACGTTTAATTCTGAAAATGATTACTTGCTTTTCATCATAGAACGAAAGCAGGGCATTTTCGACGCGGAATTTTTAACGAAAGTAGATTCATTTTCAAAAGACATTGAATCGATTAAAAATATTAATGCCGTCACTTCTGTCACGAGTCAAAAAGAACTTCGAATTTATTCCAGTGGAGCGCGCATCCAAATGCCCTATTTTGACGCTAAGAATTTTGATGCTGGACGTGATTCCACACGAATCTATCAGAAAGAAGAACTCGTTGGATCTCTTGTTTCTAAAGATGCTAAATCCTTATGTGTATTCATAAAGCACAGCGATTTTCTCTCTATGCCTGACGCGAAGATTTTAATTGACGATTTGAACAGTGTGTCAGACAAATATCAATTTCAGAGCACGACTACTTTTGGGCGCTCTTATGCCCAAAATTATGTGATGAAGAAGATGTCATCTGAGATGATCTTGTTCCTAATTCTAAGTGCGATTTTAATCATTGTCTTCCTGTTTATTACATTTCGATCTATCTGGGGAATACTGATTCCACAAATTGTTGTGTTTGGCTCCATGATTTGGCTGCTAGGAGGAATGGGGTTATTTAATCAACCAATCAACATTCTGCTCACAGTAATGCCGTCCATTATGTTCGTCGTTTCCATGTCAGATGTCATCCATTTGGTTTCGCGCTACCTTGATGCTTTGCGCGAAGAAGACTCGAATTATGCGGCAATAATGACAGCCATAAAAGAGGTTGGACTGGCAACAATGCTGACATCTCTCACAACAGCAATTGGATTCTTTTCATTGTATTTCATCCCCATTGAACCCTTTCAGAAATTTGGTGTGATCATGGGCTGCGGGGTACTCATTGCCTTCGTGCTAACATTCACCATTCTCCCCATTCTTTTCTATTGGTTTCCCGGTCCAAAAAAACTTGAGTTGAAGACATCAGTATCGATTTGGAGCAAGAAGTTAACGACCTGGTTCGAGGTAGTTATTCGCAATCCCAAAAGGATTCTACTTAGTACCCTCGGCATGGTCCTTATCAGTGGTCTTGGTATTTCAATGCTCAACTCGAACAATTATATGATGGACGACCTTCCTCCCAAGGATCCATTAAAGCAAGATTTGAAATTCATCAGTTCACAGTATGGTGGAACAAGACCATTTACCATCACAGTAGAGTTAACGGATACAAGCAAAGATATTTGGGACCTTAACACCTTAACTAAAATCGACACCATTCATTCGTATCTGGAAGAAAAGCATGGTGTTCGCGTTCGATCATCTCTAATCACAGCACTGAAAGTTATGAATCGTGGAGCACATTTGGGTGATGCTAAATTCTACGAACTTCCTACTTCACAAAAACGATTGAATTCCTTCAAAAAAGCATTAAAAATCGCCAATGAAGGTGAGTTGATTCACGTGTTTATGGATAGCACTGAAAGGACACTTCAAATCAATGGGTTCCTTGATGATGTTGGGAATGATGAAATATCTACGCGAAATAGTGCATTGAACAATTTCATAGAAGATCAAAATACAACAGGTATTAAATACAGACTTACTGGCACTGCTCACCTTGTAGATAAGAACTTACGTTCGCTTGTCCACAACATGATTTTGGGGCTCACAATTTCAATTTTCATCATTGCTCTCATCTTAGGATTTGTATTCAGATCGATAAAAATTGCGCTCATAAGTCTAGTTCCAAACCTACTTCCCTTGGTCGTTCTTGCTGGAATTATGGGATTCATGGGCATTGAAATTAAAATGTCCACGGGTATCGTTTTCAGCATTGCTTTTGGAATTGTGGTGGACGATACCATCCATTTCCTTGGAAAATTCAAGCATGAATTAAATAAAGGAAAACAAACCATAGATGCATTACGAACTGCGTATGTCACAACAGGTAAGGCAATGATTTTAACCACATTGATCTTATGTGCAGGATTCTGTTTAATGATCTTCTCCTGTTTTATGGGAACCTTCTATCTTGGTTTTTTACTGACGTTGGTGCTACTGCTCGCCTTAATTTCTGACCTGACAGTTCTGCCAATTTTGTTATTGCTCTTTTACAAATCAGAGAACAAGATCTCTATTTCGAAGAGGATGAAGGACAGATAGTCACCTCTTGCGAAAATCGCAAATACAACTTTAGACCTTGCGGAATTCGGTTGTCAGAAACGGTCATCAATCACCAAATTTGCTATGAACATTTAACGCGATACCATAATGGAAATCATTCGAACAAAAAACCAAAAAGAAAGGGTCTTTGAAATTTTCGAGCATGCCTTTATCAGTTCACCAGGGATGAATTGGATGCTTCGAAATCGAAATTCTGAGCGTGGAAAAAGATGGATCATCAATCTCATGTTTCATGAAGGAATCAGTCAAAAAGGCGCTTTTATCACTTCAGATAACAATGGGGCTGTTCTATTTTTTCAAGTTCAGAAGAAAGCATTTACCCCATTAAACATCTTTAGAACCCTCTACATCTTGGGTTTTGTCACTGGGATAAAAAATGGAATACGTGCTTTACGCTATAAGAAGATGGTTGCAACTATTCGACCTAAAACTGGATGGCTTGGATTACTTGTAGCCACAGATCGAACAGCAGAAGGAAGTGGAGCAGCATTCGAAATTAAACGAGAAATGTTTCGGCTTGCAGATGAAAGTAACGAATGCATTTACGTGGAAACAACTGTTCCTCGAGTTCGAACCCTTTATAAAGCAGCTGGATACATTGAGTACGCAGAAATGCAACATCCATATGCAGATCTTAAAATCTGGTTCTTTCGCAGAGATCCATTCACTTATTCACGGAAAAAAAGTAACGTATGAAGACGCTCTATTTCGCACCAGAAAAATCAGACTTTTTCAAAGAATTGAAGTCTAAAGTTGACGCTCATTTTGAACAAAAAAATAGTTCCGTTTTTGGAAATCGAAAAATGAAGATCAAACTGGCAATCATGTTTACCATTTATTTACTGGCCTATGCAAGTGTTTTTATCTATGGTGAGAATACTACAATGCTCTATTTACTCTCTGCATTTTTAGGGGGATGGTCTGTTTTACTCGGCCTCAATATAGGACATGATGCTGCACATGGTGCAATTTTTAAGCGCCCAAAAGCAAACAAACGACTGCTCTTCATCTTTGAGATTCTTGGAACAAATTCGTACAATTGGGTCAATCGCCATTTAGGGGCACATCACGTTTATCCAAATGTTATGAATTACGATTCTGACATCCAACAGACAAGTGTTGTGAAGATCTTCCCCAAAGACACGCATAGAAAATATCATGTTTTCCAGTTCATCTACATGCCTTTAATTTATATGCTCTACATCCTCAGATGGGTTGTATATAGAGATTTTAAAGATGCTAAATCGAAGCGTATCGGGGTGTACGACAATTCAAATTATCCCGTCAAGGAAATCCTTAAGATGGTACTTTTTAAAGTCCTTTACCTGACTCAAATGATCGTTATTCCTGCTCTCTTAATGGATTTGACCTTCATGACTACCATCTGGGCGTTTCTGCTTCTTACTGTCTTTGGAAGTTTAGTGATTACTCTTGTATTACTCAGCACGCATGTTGGCGAGGATGCGAATTTCCCTGAACCAAACGCTCAAAATGCACTTCCACACAGTTGGTCATATCATCAAGTTATTACTGCTGCAGATTTCGGAACAGAAAGTCACACGATCAATTTGCTCTTCGGAGGATTTAATCACCACGTGATTCACCATTTATTCCCGCATATCTGTCATATCCATTACCCAGACCTTACTCCATTATTAATCGAGACTGCCGAGAAGTATGGACTCGAATACAGAAGTAAGAAGTATTTATTCGCAGCAGTTCTTTCGCACTTCAAATTATTGAAACGAAATGCTCAGTATTCATATCAAACAGATCAAAAATGAATTCAGATAAAACCCTACTATCAGAAACAATCTCTTTCGCAAAGGAAAAGAGAAATCTAAGTTGGTTCCACACCTTGTCAACACTTGCTCT
The DNA here is from genome assembly GCA_047621865.1 of Crocinitomicaceae bacterium. Lineage (GTDB taxonomy): Bacteria > Bacteroidota > Bacteroidia > Flavobacteriales_D > Crocinitomicaceae > UBA4466. The sequence goes on from JBLHON010000229.1 coordinate 5,098, forward strand.
TGTGGTGGGAAGTCTAAGCCTTACCTTACTCAATATTCACTGGGGATTTAAACTCTTGGCAAGCGTTTTCAGTGGTCTTGTTCTAGTTCGAATGTTTGTGATCTATCATGATTTCCTACATGAAGCCATTTTAAAACGTTCCAAAATTGCCAATGTGCTGTTCACCATCTTTGGATATTACATGCTCACACCAAAGACGATTTGGAAACGATCGCACAACTATCACCACACGAATAATTCTAAATTGTTCAGATCTGGAATTGGATCATATCCCGTGTATACGAAAAGTAGGTTCGAAAAATTATCCTCCAAAGATCAATCATTGTACCTATTTGTGCGTCATCCATTGGTGATTCTCTTTGGATATTTCTTCACCTTTCTTTACGGAATGTGCATTCAATCCTTGGTGAAAAGCTTCAGGAAACACTTAGACTCATTGGTCGCGTTACTGTTCCATTTCACGTTGCACACATCCATCTTCCTTTTCTTTGGATGGGAAGCAATCATCTGGTTCAGTCTAATTCCTCACGTTATTTCTGGAGGACTAGGAGCATATTTATTCTATGCACAACATAACTTTCCAGATGTTCAGTATCAAGTGGATCAAAATTGGACCTACGAAGGAGCAGCTCTGGATGCATCAAGTTTCTTAAACACCAGTCAATTTATGAATTGGGTTTCAGCCAATATTGGTCACCATCATATTCATCATTTGAATGCAAGAATACCTTTCTATCGTTTACCCGAAATTATGCGAAATGTAGACGCCCTGAAGAACCCCAAAATGACCACGCTCAAAGTCCAGGACATCATCGCTTGTTTGCGACTGAAGGTTTGGGATACAGAATTAAATAAGATGGTGAGCGTCTCGAAATTTTAGAGTAGGAGTGTGGTGGGTAGAGGTGATGAGTTTGATATGAAATTTTAAATGGAGGGGCAGTGGGCTTTTGATTCTATATGAATAACAAACGTTTACAATTAGTTATTATCAGTTAGGAGAGCCTTATGCAGGTGCTGCAGGGGAGTTTGTCTGGGAATAAATTATTAAATTTAACGTAACCAGATAAGGTGGCTATACGCAATGTTGCGTTTAGCCACTTGTTATAGTTAATGCCGAGCTT
>JBLHON010000230.1:0-6201 GCA_047621865.1 Crocinitomicaceae bacterium
TGTTTTTTATCTTTCAAGGGCACGTACAAAGACCATTTAACGAGTTGTTTCTCTAATCTTTGATTGTCATTGAACAGCTTTATAAAAGTAAAGCCACTACGCTGACCGTCCGTATATCTCACAGAAAGCAACATATTGTTTTTCAGTAGTTTAAAAATCATCATTAGGTTTAATAGCACTAGGATGTTTTGACCCCTATAAAACACTAAATGTCTTGAATCTTAAGGCACAGAATTCGTCACAAAGTGGGGAGTCGAATTATTAGTGATTGATTCAAAAGATAGTACTAGAAGCCTCACCAACACTTCCCAATGAAGCCAAATCCGCGTTAGGCGCAAAATAATCACATAGATAATTTCTATAGACTTATAAATTATATCATTTATTTCTATATGTAAAATGAGCGACATTTGATCTATATCATTAAAACAAACACTATGAAAGATCAACACGTATATTTAGAACACGCAAACATCTCTGTAAACAATTTGGAGAATACCATCCATTTTTTTCAAACGGCTTTTCCAGACTTCATCGTTCGAGGTGGTGGAACAAGTAACGATCGAAAGTGGGTGCACCTTGGCAATGAAACAAGTTATATAGCATTGAATGAAGCCTTGGAACAAAAGCAACACAAAAAAGACTACATGAAGAATGGGATTAATCATTTGGGATTCGTTGTACCTGATGTTGCATCCCTTGCAGAGAATCTTCTCACTGCAGGATTCAAGCGAGATTTCCCAAAACAAGTTGAAAAATTTAGAATTCGAGATTATTTTGTGGATGCAGATGGAAACGAATTCGAATTCGTACAATACCTCTCAGACAAAATTGAAGAACGAAATTTCTACGACGCTTAGAAGAAAAATTAGTAGAAGCCACACCTATTTGATGTGTGGCTTTTTAGTTTAATCAATAAATTTACGTAACTCCATTTCTAGGACAATACAATGTTTATCAAGGACAATTTAGACTTCTCATCGAACAAAATTGTCAATTTAGTTTTGTGGAATGGTTATTGTTTACAATAAGTGCATCTGTACATCGTTAATTTTAGAACAGCGAATGTGCAAGGAAAGATTGGATCACTCACCATTTTTAAACCAGATGAAGTATGAAAAAAGGAATTGTAATTCTCATAGTACTCCTCTCAGTAGGAATGAGCTATGGACAGTGTGGTAAGAAATCAAAAGGTAAAGGTAAACGAATCACGACAGGAGTTAATTTTGGCATCAACAAGGCAAATGCTCTGATCGAAGGAAACCCTTCAGCAGTTATTGAGAATGGACTTGGTTTTCGTTTAGGCGTCACATCAAACCTTGCATTAACTCGAAGATTCTCGATCGAACCAAAGGCAGAACTTTCATTCAATACGAGTTCAATCACAGAAGGTGGAGAAAGTATCAAAATTAGACCAGCTGATTTGGAGCTAATGGCTCACCTGAAGGTTAAATTATTGAAAGGTGGATTTAGTCCTTATTTAGTTATTGGACCAAATGTGAAAGTTCCTCTTGGAAATGGTGCTTTGACGATGCCAACTCGCGACAATCTATCAATTGATTTAGGTATAGGATTGGATGTTCCACTGGGAAGATTAAAAATCGCTCCTGAGTTACGTTACTCTTATGGTCTAATGAATATTAATCGAGACTCGTCTATAGGTGATTTGAAATTCCACAACGTGGCGCTCATTCTCAACATTGGTGGACGTCCAAGATTTTAATTAAGAACTGTTATACTCCAGATTAGGAACCACATACGAAAATTGCTTCGATAGTGTTTTAAATAAGAGAGTATCAAATAAAAAAAGCCATCCCGATACTTCGGGATGGCTTTATATTTTATGCGTTCTAGACTGTTATTGAATAGTCAATTTCTTTTCCAAATCTTCTAAGTACGCTCTAAACTGTTTATCAGTTTCAGAGAGATTCGTGACAGTTCTGCACGCATGCAATACAGTAGCGTGATCTTTTCCACCACAGTGTGCACCAATGTTTGCAAGAGACGACTTGGTCATTTTCTTAGAGAAATACATTGAAATCTGTCGTGCCTGAACAACTTCACGCTTTCTAGTTTTCGATTTGAGTATTTCAAGTGGCAAGTCAAAGTAATCACAAACAACCTTCTGGATGTACTCGATCGATACTTCTCGTGCAGTATTCTTGACGAACTTGTCAACCATTTGTTTCGCAAGTTCGAGTGTAATTGCTTTTTTGTTCAAGGATGCTTGAGCGAGCAATGTATTCAATGCTCCTTCCATCTCACGCACATTTGTATTGATTGAATACGCAAGGTACTCTACAACATCTTTAGGAAGATCAATTCCATTGCCGTACATTTTCTTCTCGAGAATCGCCATTCGCGTTTCAAGATCAGGTGCGCTCAAATCCGCAGACAATCCCCATTTGAAACGAGACAACAAACGTTGCTCCATTCCTTGCATCTCAACAGGTGGTTTATCACTCGTTAAAATGATTTGTTTCCCATTTTGATGTAGGTGGTTAAATACATGGAAAAAAACGTCTTGTGTCTTCTCTTTACCAGAGAAAAACTGAACATCATCTATAATCAACACGTCTATCATTTGATAGAAGTGAATAAAGTCGTTTGTCGTTTGATTCTTAATTGCATCGATAAACTGATGCGCAAACTTTTCAGATCCTACGTAGAGGACTGTTTTATTCGGGAATTGATCCTTAATGGAAATTCCAATAGCGTGAGCCAGATGTGTTTTACCTAATCCAACACCACCATAAATCAATAAAGGATTGAAAGCAGTTCCACCAGGCTTATTCGCCACAGCATATCCTGAAGCCCGCGCCAAGCGATTACAATCACCTTCAACAAAATTATCGAATGAATACGATGGATTCAAGTTCGAATCTACATTCACCTTTTTGAGTCCAGGAATTATGAATGGGTTTCGAATTTGTTTCTCATTAATATTCAATGGCATTGTGATGGGAGAATTTTTCAATGCCTTCTGGTTAAGTGCAGGAAGTTTAACTGTGTAAGGTGTAGAGTTCGTCATGTTATTCTCCATGATGATACTATACTCCAGCCGGCCTTCTGCGCCTAACTCTTTCTTGATAACTTTACGTAGTAGGGTAATATAATTTTCTTCCAACCACTCATAGAAAAAATGAGATGGCACCTGAATAGTAAGAACATCATCTTCCAGCTTCACGGGTAATATCGGTTCGAACCAAGTTTTATATGCTTGCAATGAAACATTATCCTTGATCACTTTGAGACACGATCCCCAGACACTTTCGTGATTTCTACTCATCTTTGTTTCTTAAATCTTGTTTGTTTTATTCAATCCCCCCAGAGAAAACAGTGCCGTTTAAATCAGCTATAGTTGTTTGTTTTCGTTGAGGACAAATATTCACATTAAAAAGTGAAAAAAAAAGTCTAATGCCTGTTGATTATTAAAAAAGTTTTACTTCCTAAAATTTTAACATTGGAAGGCTGAATTAAACTTCTGACAGAACCAACTGCGAGTATATATTTAGAAAACAAGCACATACAACCTCAAGTTACGGCTTTGGTTTCAACAAATCATTCAGTTGAACAATTATAATTAACTTTCCATTAATTAGGCTCTTTAATTTGCCAATGACAGTTATGAACAATGAAGATTAAATTTACACATGAAATCTCCCTTCGAGTTCGCTATAGTGAAACGGATCAAATGGGATATTGTTACTACGGTAATTACGCTCAATATTATGAAGTTGGCAGAGTCGAAACGTTACGAAAACTGGGGATTAGTTACAAAGAATTGGAGGCAGACAATGTGATGCTTCCTGTATCAGAGTTGAATGTTCGTTACAAACACCCAGCGAAATATGATGACCTTCTTCGCATTCGAACAACAATTCGTGAGATGACAGGAGCCCGCTTAATGTTCGATTACACTGTTGTAAATGAGCTAGATAAAGTCATATCTGAAGGTTCAACAACACTTGTTTTTGTATCAAAAGAGACCATGAAACCAATTCAACCTCCAGACAATTTCACAGCACTGGTTAAGCAGCATGAATTGGCCGATTAAGGATGATTTGAATTTCCATGGAGACAATGAAATCATTTACTCTCACTAGGACACACTACTAGATCATGAAATTTAACGAGCGTGTACTGGGTATATCAAACGAGAAACTCCAGATCGTCAGGATCGAAAACACCTCTTAAATATTCGAAACGCCATGCTCGTGATGTTCACTTCACCTCAAAAAAAGGTCACAAAAAATACTCTCAAATAGCATTAAGTGAATAATTCCTTTCCCTATACGAGATATCAATGCGCGTTAAATTCACCTTCCGATTAGAACAATTAGGCACGATATTAGAACTGTTTAACGCATTTAACATTGTACTCCTACCCAAAATAGATCAAAAAATGAAACACATATTGACCTATTTGCCTAAAAAAAAACAACCGAAATTGCATTTGTTCGAAAAGCATTCGCATATTTAGTCAGCAATTTCATTGAAAGCGCAAAAAGTTAGACGAATCCACTTTCCTTTCACTGAATTTTTCGTTATACTATATAGATGATACTACACGAGAAAAAATGGACAATTAAAGAATTAGTAAGGAGCTTTTTTCCCCTACGTCTGCTCATTGCCCATGTGAAATATAACCTCTTTGCACTTCTTTTCTGGGTAGTTCTGTTTATGATCGTGAACGATAGTTTGGGCTATGCTTTTGGTGTTCCATTGCTCTTCCTTTCTCCAGAGAATTCTGGCAGTGTCTCTCCAGTCTCATTTTTCCTTCTTGGTTTTGCGTTTGGCGGATTCATCATGGCATTCAATACCTACAGTTATATTAAGCTCGGTCCGAAATTTCCATTCATGACCACCCTAGCCAAGCCATTCTTTAAATTTTGTCTGAACAACGGGATCATTCCAGCAGTATTCATTCTCTTTTTCATCTATAAGTCAGCTATCTTTCAAATGAATGAAGAGTTCGCAAGTGGATGGGACATTGTAAAATACCATGCAACACTTCTGGTAGGAATTTTCTCATTCTTCATACTCTCATTCTTCTATTTTTTCCCGGTAACAAGACGTAGAGAGCGTTCTAAGGATGCTCATAATTCAGAGCCAATTGTTTCCATGACGCATCGTGAAGAAGAATGGTTCGATCATTATGCTAAGATTAAAGATTTCAAGTACCTCTATTTTGGAAAAGGTTTGCGTTTGCAAATGAGCAGGAGTATCTCTCACCTTAAACGCGAAACAATTGAACGGACGTTTGCAAAAAACAGGATCAATGCCTCTGTCTTTGAAGTAATCACGATCAGTGCATTTTTCCTTATAGGATTATTAAATGGATACGACTTCATGGATGTCCCAGCAGCAATGAGTATCGTTCTGTTAATGACAATCATACTAATGCTCTTCAGTGCACTGAAATCATGGTTCAGAAATTGGGCATATCCAATTCTAATTCTAATTATTTTCGGAATGGACTTCCTCAGCTCGAAAGTAGATGTCTTCAACTATAAAAATTACGCCTATGGACTTAGCTATGAAAAGGAAGATCTTGCAACCTATAATGTTAATCGTCTAGAAGAAATATCTAACAATGACACTTTAAATGAAACAACATTAGCGAGTTATATCAGAACACTCGAAAATTGGAAGGCTCAGACGGGAGAGGATAAACCAAAACTGGTGATCGTCAATACTTCAGGTGGCGGATCGAGGAGTGCACTTTGGACACTGACAGTTCTTCAGCAGTGCGACAAGAAATTAGACGGGAAACTCAACAATCACATTCAGCTAATGACTGGTGCCTCAGGTGGAATGATTGGCGCGGCCTACTTCAGAGAGATTTTATTACGCTATAGAAAAGGCGAAATTCCTTCCATATATGCTGATAAGTATTGCGAAAACATGAGCAAGGATATGCTCAACAAATTAGCCTTCATGGCAACGACCAATGATATTTTTATTCGCTACCAGACCTGCACCTTCAATGGACGGAAATATCCAAAGGATCGTGGATATGCTTTTGAAGAACAGCTCCATGAGAATACTGAAAACATCATGGATCACACGCTCGGATATTATACGAAGTTTGAAAAAGATGCTACTGTACCAACCTTGATTTTTACACCAACAATAATTAATGATGGGAGACGACTATTCATTTCATCCCAGCGACTGAATTTCTTAACTGCACATCAT
>JBLHON010000231.1:0-6090 GCA_047621865.1 Crocinitomicaceae bacterium
CTAATGATGGGGCTAATTCCGTATTTTGACCAAACACGAATGTAGGGAACACAATAAGTGCGAGCAGGTATTTTTTCATAGTTCTATACGTTGGTTAACTTCCTATAGATAACGTAGATTAGTAGAGTATTATTATATGCACGCATAAAAAGACAGGTCAAATAAATTTAAACCTGTCTAAAAATTCAATCAGTAATTAATCTGCAAATTTATCAATAACCTCCTGAGTAACGCCCGTATTAGAAAAGCCTCCATCATGGAAGAGATTCTGCATTGTCACATATCTGGTTAAATCTGAGAACATGCTAATGCAATAATCTGCACATGCTAAAGCTGAAGCATTCCCAAGAGGTGACATACTCTCAGCATAGTTGATGAACTGATCAAATCCTTTCACACCAGAACCAGCAGTAGTCATTGTTGGAGATTGAGAAATTGTATTTACACGGACTTTTTTCTCAGTTCCATAGTGGTAACCAAAGCTTCGAGCAATGGATTCCAAATAGGACTTATTATCAGCCATGTCATTGTAATCAGGAAATACACGTTGTGCAGCAATATATGTCAAAGCTACGATTGATCCCCATTCGTTCATGGCATCAAACTTCTTTGCAGTTTGCATTACTTTGTGAAAAGACAGGGCAGAAACATCAAATCCTTTCATCGTCCAATCGTAATTTTCGTCCGTATAATGTTTCCCTTTTCGAACATTCACAGACATTCCAATAGAGTGAAGGATAAAATCAATTTTACCTCCCAAAATTTCCATTGATTGGGAAATCAAGTTTTCTAAATCTTCTACGCTAGTTGCATCAGCAGGAATTACTTGACTTCCTGTTTTTTCAGCAAGTCCATTAATTTCTCCCATTCGCATTGCAATAGGTGCATTGGTCAATACGAAGATTGCTCCTTCTTCATGAGCTCTTTCTGCCACTTTCCAAGCGATCGATTGGTCGTTCAATGCACCAAAAATAATCCCTCTTTTTCCTTTCAATAAATTGTTCGCCATGTTATGTGCTTTAGGTCTGCAAAATTAGAATAATCTCTTAATCTAGTTCGCTAATCGTTAAATTCTATTGTCATACCATCATATGCTGGAAAAACATTGGCAGGAAGTAGCTTTTGAATGTCATCATGGCGGCCAAATAGATGTGAAATATGCGTTAAATATGCGCGTTCTGGTTTTACCTCATCAATGAATGCAAGTGCTTCTTCCAAGTTGAGATGCGAAATATGTTCTTCTTTCCTTAAAGCATTCACAATGAGAACTTTCGTACCTCTCACTTTATCCAATTCAGCTGGTGCAATTGTTTTAGCATCAGTGATATATGTGAAATCTCCAAAACGAAATCCAAGAACAGGCAAACGAAAATGCATTACTTCAATTGGAATAACTTTTAAGCCATTTTCTAATTCGAAAGGCTCATTCGTGATTGGAATAAGATTTAACTTAGGAACGCCGCCATGCTTGTGTTCAGTAAATGCATAAGCGAACTCAATTTTCAGTTTGGCCTCGACACGTTCATCACAGTAGAGATCCATATCTCGACCTTCCTTGTAATTAAACGCCCGAACATCATCCAGACCAGCAACGTGGTCCTTATGTTCATGCGTAAAGATGATTCCTGAGAGCGTTTTGACTTTATTTTGAAGCATCTGCTGACGGAAATCTGGCCCACTATCAACTGCGTAATTCGTTCCTTTATATTCTACAAGAATAGAACTTCTCAAACGTGAATCTTTTGGATCATCAGATTGACAAACCTCACATTCGCACGCAATTACAGGGATACCTTGGGATGTTCCAGAGCCGAGTACAGTGATCTTCATAACTGTTCTTTCTGATTTGTATAGTGAGACTTCCGTATAATTTTCACGAGAAAAATGATCCACGCGACAATCATCAAACTCCCCCCTATTGGAACTATAGCTCCCATAAATGATAACTTTGCTCCAATCAAATCCTGTATCGAGAGAATATAAAGTGATCCACTAAAGATCAGGACCCCAGCAAGAATAATTCGTGTAAATAACTTAAGTGAAAAGGAAAGCTGACTCGCACCAATACCAACTGCCAATAATGCAATGCCATGATACATTTGATACCTCACTCCTACTTCAAAAGAAAGCAATTGCTCAGGCTCTAATTTTTCTTTCAGTGCATGCGCGCCAAATGCACCAAGAATAATTGCTACAATGATTAAGATTACCCCTGTAATGATACTAGTTCGATTCATGCTGTAAATTTAATGTATGATCTAGAACTTCACTCCACCCCTTCCAGTTCCCATGATCTCCAATGGTCTCGTTATGCCAGATAAACACATAGTTACCACCAAAACGTTCAAGTTCTGCATATAGTTGACTTATTTTTTGTTTGCTTTCAGAAATGGTCAATTTCATATACTCCCTGAGCGTTCCGTCCATGTATACAAAGGGATGAATCATCAACTCTGTTTGCTTATTTTTTGATAGATTAAACCAATAATGAGGTCTTGAGGTCCCACAACGAAATCCGACGCGTTCGGCAAATCCCATGCTGTATTCATGTTTGAATCCGAGCTCATCAAGAACTACATAGCTGAGTGGCAATGATGAACGCAAATAATGCTGACGTGAATTGTAAATAGGAGCATCAAGTACAGATTCCAGTTGTTCTTTCTCTGAGGAGATCACATTGGGTCTATGGAATGATCGATAACTTGGATGAAGACCAATGGATAGTCCAGCTGACTTCATTTGGCGAATAAGCTCTTGATGACCTTTATTTTTGATACTAATATTACGATCGTATTCTCCCCATTTACCAATTAACCAAAACATTTTGGAGGCAGGATATCGTTTAGCGACTTCCCTGATTTTCTCGTAAGTATCATAAGGATCATGAGCTCCTCGTAGAACAGCTCTTCGCAATTTCATTCCTGCAAAATTGAAATTAACCAGATCTTTGAGTGTTGATAATATTCTGCGTTTTCCTTTTTTTAGCAAATAGGCATACGAGTTATCAATATCAAACGTTGGGACGAGCTGAGGTGAACTCGTTAACGGCATTGGATCCAGGCCTAAAAACGTCATTATCTCTCCTGCCCAACGATCACATTTCGCAAGCTCTACCCATGAATCGGGCAGATTTGACTGTGAAAATGGAAATCTACCATGTTCATCCCATTGTATTGTAACGTATTCCTCATACCGAGTTAAAAGATAAAATACAGAAGCTATTGGGTCGATAACTCCCTCGAATGAATAGCACTCTTCAGATCCAAATAGTCCAATTTCAATTGTTGGCTTGTCTATTTTCTCACTCGTGATTAAAGATGCTTGAGGAATCCAATGAGCGCCAACCTCTTCTTTTGTATATGAAAGTACTTTTGAATTACTCGTTAATACAGAAACGTCTGTCGTGAGCTGATAGTCCTGTCCTCTTGCTGAAAACACGAAATCAAGCGCGTAGCTTATTCTGGGCGATATTTGTTCAACGTAGACTAAAAGCATCCATTAAATTTCTTCAATAATTTTTTGACAGATAAAATTCGCGGCGCGTCCATCTCCATAATAGGCAGGAAATGTGAAATCTGAGCATTCATACAACGAATTAAACGCCCACTTTATTTTCTCGGCATTAGCACCAGTCAAATGTGCATTCCCATTTTCAACAATTTCCGTCCACTCTGTTTGATCTCGTAAAATAACACATGGCTTCTCGAAGAAAAACGATTCCTTTTGAAGTCCACCACTGTCTGTCACAATCATTCTAGCATTCCGTTCGAGTGCGATAATATCCATGAAGCCAACTGGCTCAATTATTTTAATCAGCTCATTCGCAGAAATACTCTCAAAAAGATCTCTTGATAATTGAGTCTGCAATTTACTCTTAGTTCTCGGGTGCAATGGAAGCACGAAATCAATTTGATACTTTAGAGAAAGGTCATGCACTGAGGAAAAAATCGCTTCTAGATTTTCCGCGATATCTGTATTCGAATCTCTGTGTACAGTCATCAGTACGAAATTGTCCTTCGTCAGTTTCTCCGTTGTAAGAACTGTTGCAAATTGATCAGCCACCTTGGAAAAATGCAAGCTATTATCATACATAATGTCGCCACAATGATAGATATTCGGATGATCAATTGTTGCTTTCTCTGAATGCTCCAATGAAAAACCTTCTTTTTTCAAATTTGCAATACCCGTTTGAGTTGGTGTAAATAGTAGCGTTGACATATGGTCGCAGGCAATTCTATTCAATTCCTCAGGCATAGATTTATTGAAACTTCTTAATCCAGCCTCAATATGAATCACAGGAATGTGAATTTTAGCAGCTGCAAGAGCTCCCGCAATAGTAGAGTTTGTATCACCAAAAACGACCACTCCATCTGGTTTTTCGACAAGGAAGATATTCTCAAGTCCTTCAATCATTTTGGCAGTTTGAGCACCATGAGATCCACTTCCTACTTCCAGATTATAATCTGGTGTTGGAATATTCATTTCCTCAAAAAAAACCTTGGACATATTCTCGTCGTAATGCTGTCCAGTATGCACAATTACTTCTTGAAGCTGTGTGCTAAACTCCTCACGTATCGCTCTACTAATAGCTGAAGATTTAATAATTTGAGGACGAGCGCCAACGATCGTCACTATTTTCTTCTTACTTTCTATCATATCAGTATTCCTTCATCCGCAAAACTAAAGTAATTATCGTCAGTAATAATGAGATGATCCAATATTTGCATGTCTATCATCAAACCAAATTTCGAGAGTGAATGGGTTAAACCTATATCTGGATAGTGATGAATCCATGGCAATCGGTCAGAGTAAAAAAATAGCGCCAATCAATATACTATGAAGTCCCTTTCGAAATGTAAAATCCATGTCGGTAATTACCCTTTTTCGATAAGCTTCTTGTTTTCAAGTAATTATTTACTAGTTTAGAAGTAAATCTAACCACTTAAGAATGAATCCAATAATTTCATGGATAAGGCCTATTCTTCGAATTAGGATGCATATTATTTCCGCAAATAAATAAGTAGTCTCAACAATAGAGCTAGATACAAAGACAGAAGAAAAAACCAAATTCAGCAATAAAAACAGGACTAATTGTCCAGATATAATAATCTAACCACTAATAAAAACTATGAAAATTCGTAAAAGTTTTTCTCGAATGCCACTCGCTGAGCGCAATGCTTTCCTTGCGGCATTGATGCAAATGAAAAATACGCTTGCCAATCCCATGGAACCAGATGTAACCAGGCACATCAGTATTTATGACCAGTTTGTGCTTATTCATAATTCTGCAGATCAAGGTATTAGTCTAAATGGAGCTGCGTCTGTTGACCCAGCTCATCAGGGCTCTGCTTTTGGACCTTGGCATCGTGAGTTTCTGCTCCGTTTTGAATTGGCGTTACAAAGCTTCGATGCCACAGTGATGCTACCTTATTGGGACTGGACTGATAGCGTTGGTAATGCGAACGTTCTCTTTGATGACCTTGGAATGGGCACAGATGGCGATCCCTTAAATGGCGATCAAATCCAAAATGGATATTTGGCTCAGGACAGACCAGGCAGTGGAGTCAATGTAACACCACTTCCAGCTTGGTACCCGCCAACAATGAATGGTTGGCAGTGTGACCCGCGATTAGTGATCAATGCTACTTATAATAATCTCAGAAGAAATTTGGGCTTGTTCACTGGTCTCGCTACCCAGGTACATGTGAGAAACACTCTCAATACACCAGCTGCCCCTGCCGCTACAGACGCACTGACTTATATGACCTTTCGCACTCAGTTAGAAGGGGGAACCAGAATGCATAACAATACGCACAATTGGTTTGGCGTAGGCTCTCATATGAGAAGCCCCTCGCAATCACCCAATGATCCAATGTTCTTTTTGCATCATTGCCAATGTGACAGACTTTGGGCACTCTGGCAAATGGATAATCATGAAGGTGCATCATTCTATCAAGTTGCAAGTGGTGCTCAAGGGCATAATTTAGCTCAGCCTCTGTGGCCTTGGATTGGTGGTTTAGCTGGATATACGGCAAGTTATGTAACAGCTGATCTTGTTCTTCCTGACTATTCGGCGGAAGTCCCACGAAC
>JBLHON010000232.1:0-6060 GCA_047621865.1 Crocinitomicaceae bacterium
AAATCAAATGTTATGGACATTCGCAGTTACGACAATAAAGATCGTTGGATTGTGACAGTTGAGTTAAGTTCAGGAAAGGTAAATCTTGTGAATCATCAGCACGATGAGGCTTGGATAGGAGGACCTGGGATCTCAAGTTGGAATATGGTTTCTGGAACCTTGGGTTGGATCGACAATGCAACAATCTACTATCAATCTGAAGGAACTGGATTCTCTCATCTTTACACGACCAATCTCACAACGGGCAATTCAAAGCAATTAACACGTGGCAACTGGGAAGTTCACGAAGTGCTTCTTTCAGCTAAAAAAGACCGTTTCTATATTACCGCGAACAAGATTCATCCTGGAAACAGAGAATTCTATCACCTCATGTTGAGTACAGGAGAATTAATTCCCATTCTAACGATGACAGGAAATCATGAAGTTGCGCTTTCTCCAGATGAAAAAATGCTTGCTGTTCGTTATTCCTCCAAGACAATTCCTTGGGATCTCTATACTGCACCAAACAAAAAAAATGCTGATCTGAGTAGAGTTACCATTTCTACAACAGCTGAATTTAACAACTATGATTGGCATGATCCAGAAGTTATCACTTTCAAAGCTACTGATGGTATAGCACTAAATGCTCGCGTTTATGCTCCTGAAAGTGACGTAAAAAATGGTGCAGCAGTCATTTTTGTGCACGGGGCAGGATATTTACAGAATGCACATAACTTTTGGAGTGGCTACTACCGAGAATATATGTTCCATAATTTATTGCGCGACAATGGCTATACTGTTCTTGATATTGATTACCGTGCAAGCAAGGGCTATGGCCGAGATCATAGAACAGCAATTTATAGACATATGGGAGGAGCAGATCTCAGTGATCAATTGGATGGGAGAGACTATTTAATTAATGAACTTGACATTGATCCTGATCGAATTGGAATGTACGGGGGATCATATGGAGGTTTCATAACCTTGATGGCACTTCTTACTGAACCAGGTAAATTTCAATGTGGAGCTGCTTTGCGATCAGTAACAGATTGGCTTCATTACAATCATGAGTACAGTACTAATATTTTGAATTATCCTACAACTGATCCAGACGCGTACAAAAGAAGTTCACCCATCTACTTTGCCGAAAACCTGGAAGATCGTCTAATCATGTTACATGGTATGGTTGATGAAAATGTCCAATTCCAAGATGTCGTTCGACTGTCACAACGTTTTATTGAACTCGAAAAAGACAATTGGGAACTCGCCGTTTATCCTGTTGAAGGACATGGATTTCGCAAACCCTATTCTTGGGCAGATGAATACAGAAGAATCTACACCTTATTTTATCAAGAACTGCTTACTAAATAGAAATTCATGGAATTGCGCGAATTAACTACAAAGGAAGAAATGATGGGCAGTTTTGACCTTTTGAAAGAGGTATATCCAACGCTCTCACAGGAGGATTATGAACGAGAGTTAGACGATATGATCCCTCATAATTATGGACAATTGATTGTTCTTGATGGTGATATTTATGCTGGAATTACTGGTTATTGGATAGGCACAAAGCTCTGGTGTGGCAAATATTTGGAGCTCGACAATGTGGTTGTCAATCCCGATTATCGTAGAAAAGGAATTGGTCAAATGCTTTTTCAGTTTATGGAAAATAAAGCAAAAGAAATTGGCTGCACAATGCTCGCGCTGGATTCTTATTCTGATAATTTTTCCGCGCATAAATTCTTCTATTCTCAGGATTATGTTCCAAGAGGGTTCCACTTCATTAATATTCTCGATAAAAAAGGAGTCCGCTAAGATTTAAGTCCCCTATTTCAATGAAATCCCGATTATTAAGTGGTATTTTTACTGCTGCTACTTCATTGATACATTATGATAATCAAACATTTACTACACTTTTCAGTTATTGCATTGGCAATTATTTTCACCAATACACTCGTTGCTCAAAACCTTCGATTCGACCAAGTTTCTGCGAATCCACCAAACTCTTCAATCATTGCCAATTTTGATGGCGTGGAAGATGCACAGATTGCACAGGCAGACATTGACAGTGACGGCGACATTGATATCCTGGTTGCAGGAATAAATAGTTATAGTTCACGCAGCGTTCGTCTTTACAAGAATGATGGCAAGGGAAATTTTACGTGGGTCAAAGAATCTGGAATTGAATTGATCTCTGGTGGATCAATTGCATTTTTGGACAGTGACCAAGATGGTGATCAAGATATAGTATTGACTGGGATTAACCAATCATCAACCTACATAGCCAAGCAATATTTTAACGATGGAAAAGGAAATTTCACAGAGAGTGCTGATCCTCCTTTTGAAGCTGTAATCTTAGGAAAGATTAGTACAGCAGATGTAAATAATGACAAGCTCATTGATCTTTTGGTGACAGGCTCTACTCCAACAAATAAAGTAAGTACTGTTTTGTACCTAAATGCTGGAAAGGGCGTATTTACTGCACAGGAAGAATCACCCTTCGAAGCAACTCAACAAGGAGCAACTCAGTTTTTAGATGTTGATGGCGATAAAGATCAAGACCTATTCATCACAGGAATTAACACGCTTAATTACGCTACAGCTACATTGTACCTTAATGACGGAAAAGGAAACTTTAAGGAATCAACGGATAAATTTATGGGAGTTTACAACAGCTCTATAGATTTCGCTGATATTGACAGTGATGGTACAGTAGAGCTTCTTATTACTGGCGCAAATCAATCCAATGAGCCGTCAACTATTCTCTACAAAAAGAGTGAAGGAAAATTCATCGATAGCAGAAAAAGATTCGCGCGCGTGAAATATAGCTCGGTGAAATTTGCCGATATAGACAATGATAATGACATGGACTTGCTCATAACTGGTGCAATTCTTAAAGACAAATCTATTGCAGTTCAATACGAAAACGATGGTGCAGGAAACTTCTCACGCTCAGAGAGTCATTCACTTGCAGGAGTTCGTAAGAGCGCAATTATTTTTCTTGACATGGACAGTGACAAGGATCTAGATTTACTTCTTACCGGAGAAATGGGCTACCATGAACGTGTTGCAAAACTCTATCAAAATAACAATGGAGTCTATTCAGAATGCACAGGAACGCCATTCGAGCGGGTAAGTGGTGGATCAATTACATTTGTCGACATTGATCAAGATAACGACAAAGATTTATTTATTACTGGCATGAATGAACAGGTGGAACCTACTTCGTGCTTCTATAGGAATGATGGATTAGGAAATTTCTCCTGTGCTCCTGAATTGGTGATCCCAGGGATTTTTGGAAGTGCAGTCTCCTTCGCAGATATTGATAATGATGGTGATCAGGATGCATTTGTTTCTGGACAAAAAGATAAAGGATTGATGAGCAAGCTCTACCTGAATGATGGAAATGGTGGATTCATTGAAAAAGATGACGTGACCTTTGACCCAATCTCCAATGGGAGTGTACTCTTCGCGGATTTAGACAATGACACTGATCTCGATTTATTTATCACTGGTGGCAATGGAACGTCTCCTGCAACCTCACTCTATCTCAATGATGGATCTGGTGGTTATTCGAAAGTTGAAAAAACGCCTTTTACAGCTGTTACCTATGCTTCTGTGGCAGCAAATGATATTGATAGGGATGGCGACATTGATCTACTTGTTTCTGGTTACGACAGTGACGGGATGGTTCACAGCACCCTTTATCTCAATGCTGGAAAAGCGATTTTCATTAAAAAATTAGAGACAAACTTTGAAAATCTAGGTAAGGGTTCAATCACCTTTATTGACATTGATAACGACAAGGATCAAGATGTTCTAATGACAGGTGAAACTGCTGAAAAACGACCCTCTACGACCCTCTACACAAATGATGGGAAAGGAAACTATGCACAAGTAGCAGAGACTCCATTTGACAATGCTAGAGATGGTGGAAGTCTTGCATTAGATGCAAATTCAGACGGAAATATGGATGTATTGATCATGGGCAGAAACGACGCAAATCATCGTATCGCGAAGCTGTATACCAATGATGGTGCAGGGAACTTTACGGAATCAGAAACTAATTTTGAAGGGAATTATTCAACTGCTGCAGCTGCTGGTGACGTTGATGCAGATGGTGATTTAGATGTTCTAATCTCAGGTAATGGAGAATTCGGCCAAGCAATGACAAAGCTTTACAAAAATGGATTGAAGCAATAAGATTAAGGCCGTTTCCCAAATCCAATTACGAATTGTAAAAGCAAGCCCCAACGTTTTTCGCCCATTTCAACAATGCCTGAAACATAGTGATTCAAACGAATTCGCGTATGTGGAGAAAAGGAATAAGTCAAACTCTGTGCATTGATGAAATTATAATGGTACAGATTCGATGAAAATGCTCCATGGTAATTACACGCAAAAGAAGAGCTCACAAAAAAGTGTTTCCCTAAAAATAAATCTATGCCAGATTGAGCATGAAGTGAACCAAACGCGCCTTCAATTTCTGACTGAGAATGTCCAACAGTTAATTGATTTGTCCACTTAAATCGTTCCTTGTACTTATGAACCCAATCTCCACCAATTCGATTAATCTGTACATAATCATCAGGGATCAATGTATTATTGATTCTTCCAGAAACAACATTAATTCCAAATTCATTTTTCTGGAACGTTGGACTTCCAATGTGCGAGGTTAACAGCCATGTATTCTCATAGGAATAATTTGCAAATGAAAATCGAGGATAAGCAGATTGGTCTAACTCGTCATTAATCAAATTATCACACACAATTACAGGCTTGTTCAACATTCCACCAGTAGTCAATGAAAGCTCCATGTCCAGCTTATTGGCAATGGGCGTTTTAAAGAAAATTCCAACATCCTGAACAAATCCAATGTCCATTTTGATAATGTTTGTCATGAAACTCGAAACAGGGTCTAGCTTTGGATTGTGACCATAAGGAATTGATTTATTGCCAATCCAAAAACTCGTACGATCCCATTTTGTATCGAATTTCAACCACGTATCAAGGATCTGAAGTTTGAAGTCAGCCTCTCGATTTCCATTAGCATTCACACTCTTATCAAAAGGAACAGAAAAGCGCAGTTTTGCAGAGTTCAAATGAACAGTACGCACATATCCCTTTTGCAACAATTTTTTATTTCGCGTAAACAATTGAAAGGCCAGCTGATTTTTCGGTGCCTGATTTGTGACGTCAAAACGACCACCATTCACATCGTGGATATATCCTCCATGCAAATTTAGCTGCGTGTAGAAAAATGCCGTCTGTTGCTTCTTTTGCTTGAGTGCATTTTGACCAAAGCCTACGTTCGCCAAAATCAGAATGCTTGATAGTAATAGTGCGCTCCTCATTCTAGTAGTTGTATAGTCCTTTACGAATTCTAACCTTTTCACGAATTTCATATGGGAGTTTAATCTTCCCCATCCAAACGGGAGTAATTCGTTCATAGGAAAGCACATAGACTTCCAAAACGTCTCGCTCCAATGATTCGTAAGTCAGGTAAATCTTCTCAATTCCTTTGTATTGATTATTCACCCATTTATCGTCGTCCTTGCCAGTTAGCAAAACGTAGGGTTTCACATCTCTTGGGAGTAAATCAGCATCATAAGCTATGGTGCTTTGAACAGGATTATATCTTCGATTTTTTGGATAGGTATTGAATCCAAAAAGGAGCCCAAATAGTTTTTGTTCGCTCAACAATGAAAGATCTATGTTTCCAATGTTGATCTTATAAGGAGTCCACTCACCTGTTAAAGTGATTTCAACATAAGCATCAGTTCCTTCAACATCTACAATGTCAAGATGGATTGAATCCAAGTACTGCATCCAATTCAAATCGAACTCTTTAGGCGTCAATTCTGTGTAGAATCCTGCGTCTTTAAATTGTGTCGTTTTTACTGGCGTTTCAAGGATTGATTTATATGTTTCATTCGTACCTTCCATGAACAGCTTAAACTCCTTCTTGTAAAACTGCTCATTATCCAAAGGCTCTATTGTACGACCACTTTTATATCCCAATTCAATGAGAGGAGCATTCGCTCGATACTTAATAGGATTTCGCAATGACTCAAAATCGAT
>JBLHON010000233.1:0-5993 GCA_047621865.1 Crocinitomicaceae bacterium
TACATACATCACGTGCTACAGCAGCTGCACCAATTTGAGGCATTGCACACGCCCCACACACAGTTGCGGGAACCAACACATCATCTGCAGAAGTTGGAATTACATTATCCGACCAATTGGCTGCCAAGTTCCATCCATTACTTACATCACCCTCCCATGTATTCGCAGATGCGCCACCTCCGGAGGTTCCTGTGATATCTATATCATCAACTGCAAATGAAGGATCTACTCCACCACCATCATTGTTAACCCATCTAAAGCCAATTCTAAGTGTAGCAATGTTCTCACAAGACACTGGCAATGCAAATGAATATGCAGTCCAAATTCCTTGAGGTGCACAGGTTAATAACGTTTTTGCGGGATTATCCAGTTGCAACCATGTGGCGCCATTGTTAATACTATAAATTACAGTGGCATCATCTGTGGTTCCTTCTCCACCTTCCATGTACTGAAAAGAGAGCGTCATTCCTGTAACTCCTGTAGTTACAATCGTATTTGAATATGAGCGCTTATCAGCTATAGGACAAATTCCCGGGATGAGATAGCATAGTCCAGCTCCAATTTCATAGGCTGCTCCAACATCACCAATATAGCATGTACAGGTCGAAACATGAAGTGTTTGATCTCCTCCACCTGATGTTCCGCAAGTTCCAATTGCTGTTCCAGCTTCCATATCAGAGATCCACCATTCACTTGGAATATCTCCCTGACCACCAATTGCTTCATCCAAAACGGCCCAATTACTTCCTGCACCTCCATTAAGATCAAAATCTTCTGAGAAAACACTTAATGGACCACCTCCACCACCACCTCCACAGTTGCAATCGAGTGCTTCTATGTAGGCTGGTTTCGTTTCAGTACTGTTGCCTTCAGCGTTTGTTACTGTTAACGCTACTTGGTAGGTTCCAGGGGCATCAAAGGTCACATCTATATTTTGACTTGCTGCTGTTGTTCCATTCACGAAAGTCACCGTTGCTGGTGTAAATACCCAGTTCCAGACTGTAATTGGCGAGAAGGCAGTTGATGTACTCAAATCAGTAAATGACACAGTATCAAGTGCACTTGCAGGCACAGCACATGCAGCAGTTTGCGAGGTAATAAAGTTTGCAATGGGCGGACAGTCTGCGATGACAATTAAGCCAGTTTGGGTGACAACACCATTACCCGCACAATTGGTTGCAGTAAGTTCAACAGTATACGTTCCGTTCTCTGTAAAGACAACTTCTGGATTCTGACTCGTAGCACTTGTGCCGCCAACATAACTAAATCCTCCTGGAGGACCTGGCTTACTAATATCCCATGAATATCCAGAGATAGAGCACGTTCCAGATAAAATACTCGCACAATTAATAAAAATTCCTTCTGCGACTGTACTCTGATCTGTAAAGTAAAAAACGTCGCCCTTACATCCTGAAGTTTGACTAACCATGAAATCAGCAACAGGTACCTCGCAGGCTGAGATAATCACGTTATCCACATTAAAACTAGCCCCTAGAGCATAATCTCCAGTATTCTCAATATCTCCATCATCGTACCATCTGAATGCAATCCTTACATCATTTTGATTGTTTGCATCAGCAGGAACGGCAAATGAACGTCTAAACCAATTATTGCATGTTCCAGCCAAAAAAGGGGAACAACTACTCAAATTGTCCTCTAAGATCTGCCACGTTACCCCAGCGTCAACACTGTAGAGAATTGTTCCATGAGATTTAATTCCGTCAGAATCTCCACCAAGGAAAAAATCAGCAGTAAGTACCAGGTTGCATTTCCCTGTTGCGTCAATGTTGTTGTTCAGAAATGCTATTTGTTCAGTTTGAGTTTGTAAATCGCCATTGTCTGGATCAGAGATGCAATTCCAATCGTTCGATTGAGCAGTCCCCCCAAACAGCAGTGTTGCACATGTTGGATAGGCTGTTACATGTAAGCTTTGATTTGGTCCAGCTCCCGTGTTAATAAATGGATTTGGCAAATCATTTGGCGTCGTACATGCGTAATGTCTTCCTCGCACTAATTGACCCTGAGCATTAATTGATAATCCAATTGCAATCGGGCCATCAAGTTCTGGCGTATTCTGATCATTAATGATAAAATTATCGTGCTCAACCAAAGCGTTCACGCCATACGTCAAACCAACGATTCCTGCAGGCGTTGGATTGGTTAAAGATCCCGGAGCATTCTCAACAGTCCATCGTCCACCACCCCCATCATCAAAGTCTTCAATCCAAATAGCATCCTGTGAAAAAGCAAAAGGAGTAATTAAACCACTGATAATAACCATCAAGGTTCGGACGTAGTAGTTTTTTAACAGCATGAAGAACGATTTTACAAAGCTATTAAAGTAGTGAAAAATCCAGTGTGCACCAATAAATAAGGCTAAAAGAACAAATCTCAATTATAACGTTAAAATTTCACGAAAACCATATCTTTTGAAGTCAAAGGTTGGATGGATGATCTATTAATAATCAATCACTTCCATCACCAATCGAAACCCCATCTCACGACTGGAATATTCCTTGCCTGAATAAAATTGTCGCGCAGAAACCGTGACATTATACCCAGGGTCATCCCAGCTCCCACCTCGTGTAATACCCGAAGGATCTTCTGCTCTTGATGGCATTAGATCATGCAATTCGTCAGAAAAGGGATCTCTATCGTAATACGCGTCTACCATTTCCTCAACATTTCCTGCCATATTGTAGAGTCCATACCCATTTGGCCAATATGCCCCAACAGGAGCAGTTACGTCAGCATTATCATTTAAACTACCGGCCACACCCATATAATTTCCAGGTGACATACCAAGATTGACAAGCCTATAATATGGACGTTTAATACTGTCCATCGTGCTATTATGATCTTTGGCTATAACAATTCTGCTTCCCCATGAAGAATCTCGGTAAATTGAATGTTGGCTGAAATACAAAAAGTTAGCCATGCAATCACCATCCTCATTCCGAGCTGAGTAATGGCTCCAAGGATAAATGGCACTAGGATCCCCTCCACGAGCAGCATACTCCCATTCCTCTTCCGTTGGCAATCTAAATTTCACTTTCTTAAATTCCTTATCAATGCGTTTATCATATTCAGCTGTTAACCATTTGGCAAAGGCTACTGCATCATTATAAGAGATGCCAACTAAAGGATAATCCCTGTATGCAGGATGTCTCAAATAATATTCTTCATATGCTTGATTGAATCCGTTTCCTGTGCGCCATACCAATGTATCTGGATAGATTGACTTGGCAAGTAAAGTATCCGTTTTTCGAATCTCTTGAACGTATGTCAAATAATCAATGTTACTGACTTCATATTTCATCATATAAAAAGACTTGATATTGCAGGTTCTAGCTCGATTTGCATTGAAATTATATACGTCACCATCCGTTTGTCCAACCATCAAAGTTCCACTTGGGATATAGGCATAAGGAGCAACTTTCAAAAAGCGTTTTCGCTGTTTTTTTATTGCCTTACTATCACTAAATTCTTGGCTAAGGCCAATGCTTGATAGAAGAATCGAAATGGCGATTAAGTGAAGCTTTCTCATGTTCAATATAATTGCATATGGACCAAAGGTTACAGCTTCTAATCCTAAAAATATTGTTACTACTCGTGATTGCTAACATCTTAGCACCCATTGAGCACTTTACTACACGAATTTCTCTGAATTGAAAAAAAATCAGTATCCCTGTATTAACATAGATTAAGAATTTTTACATTTACAAGTACCTCTTGGATTAGATAATGTAGACGTTATTCGTTAAGTTAGCTGATCCAAATTCTACAATTCACTAAATCGACTGATTGAATAAATTAGTCTGAATACACAGAAGATATAACTATGAATTTTCAAGAAAGACTGAAGGCAAAGCTTGTTACATTTGAAGGGAACTTAACGCCGCGATTTCAGAAAATTATTCTCGATGATATTAAGGCCGTTATAGATTCTGGTCAACCTGGCCGCGTATTAAAAGTAGGAGATCGAATGCCTAAGATTGAATTGAATGATCAGAATGGTCAACCAAGTAATAGCGACGAACTTTTGAAAGAAGGTCCTCTCGTTGTTACCTTTTACCGAGGATTTTGGTGTGCATTTTGCAACTTGGACTTAGCCAATTTAAATCACTACATGGCTGATATTAAAGACTTAGGTGCACAAATGATAACACTCTCGCCTGAGAAAACTGATTATTCAAAAAAAATAATTGCTCGTCAAAAACTTGGGTTCAACATACTCTTTGACGAAAGAAATGAGGTTGCTGATAAATTCGGTCTTAAACATATCGTGGGTAAGGACTTGCAGGAACTTTATCTAACTGGATTTAACGTTAATTTGAAACAATACCACGGCAATGATGAATGGGGATTGCCAATACCTGCACGTTTTTTAGTTGGACAAGACGGGATCATTCTATACGCGGAAAGCAAAGCTGATTATCGTCTGCGCCCTGATCCTGATGATATGATGGAGGTTCTTAAATCATTGTAAAGCTCAATTATGTACGTAAAAAAACGCTTCAAATTACGCTATATGCTCATATGGACACGCTGGGAATCCTTGGTGTTCATCTTACTTCCGTCCATAATTGTCTTTCTTCATATCCAATTCGAATTTCGATTCTTAGAAGTTCCATGGACACCTGTAGCCCTTATTGGTACGGCAGTAGCATTCATCATTGGTTTTCAAAATAGTGCTGCCTATGGTAGAATCTGGGAAGCACGAAAAATTTGGGGCGGAATTGTCAATACTTCCCGCACGTGGGGCATGAAAACTCGAGATATGGTTAATAACGACCATGCGAAGAATCCAATAAGTGAAGTAGAGTTAGCGCAGGAAAGAGAAACCTTGATTTATCGACATATTGCTTGGTTAACCACCTTGAGGCATGCGATGAGATCCCCAAGAAGTTGGGAGGTTTTTGACAAGTCACGTACCAATAAAGAATGGACAAGAATGGTGCATATTCCCGAAAAGATAATCACACTTGAAGATGACTTATTTCAATACCTCAGTGCAGAAGAGTGCGATTACATTATGACCAAGAAGAACAAGTCAGCAGCGCTACTCTACCAGCAATCCAAACACATTCGTGAGCTCAAAGAAAGAGGCTTAATTTGGGAATTCTCGTTCCTAGAATTGGAGAATTTATTAGAGGAGATGTTTACCTTACAAGGCAAGTCAGAGCGAATTAAAAACTTCCCTTATCCAAGGCAATATGCAACTTTATCCTACTACTTCGTTTGGATATTCATCCTACTTTTACCCTTAGGTCTCGTTCCTGAATTCACGCATATTGCAGAATCAATTAGTGGAGAATTTTCCTCATTTTCCAAGCATTACTTCATCTGGTTAGCCGTACCATTTTGTGCGGTAGTCTCTTGGGTATTTCATACCATGATGCGAATAGGAACCGTAGGAGAAAATCCCTTTGAAGGATCAGCGAATGACGTACCAATTTCTACAATTGCCAGGGGAATAGAGATTGATCTGAGGCAAATGATGGACGAAGATGATGAATTTATTCCAAGACAATTCCCAGAAGAGGGGGACGTTCAGATGTAACACTGAATTCTAACTGCTGGCAACTATGAAATTTTGAGCTAGCAAAATCCATTGAGGTATTAGAGAGAACAACAGCAACTGTGAGTTCGTTATTGGCTAACTTATCCAAGGAATGGATCCATGAGAATGAAGGTCCAGAAACTTGGAGTCCTTATGACATACTCGGACATTTAATCCATGGAGAAAAAACGGATTGGGTTCTACCTGCGAAAATCATCCTTGATCCAAAAGCCACTGAGAACTTTGAAGAATTTTCCACGAATAAAAATACATGGAGGAGGATGTTTTGGAGTATCTGACAAGAAATACTGCACTGGAATCTTAATAAAATACTGATGTAGACTTTCTAATCATGACTCCAATGAAGTCTCAGCCATTGGCTCGAGCGTGTG
This sequence comes from Crocinitomicaceae bacterium, assembly GCA_047621865.1. Classification (GTDB taxonomy): domain Bacteria; phylum Bacteroidota; class Bacteroidia; order Flavobacteriales_D; family Crocinitomicaceae; genus UBA4466. The sequence continues at coordinate 5,956 of JBLHON010000233.1, forward strand.
AACTTGAATTTCACGCAGACACATTTGAAGAAATGGCT
>JBLHON010000234.1:0-5955 GCA_047621865.1 Crocinitomicaceae bacterium
TATGAAATATCTACTTCTGATCTCACTTCTTGTTGGAACGACTGCCGTATTCAGTCAATCGAAGAAAAAACAGATCGAACGTTTACAGTATCAATTGGACTCTATCGAATTGGTTAACGATACAATATTCCATGAGATTGGTCAGCTCTACAACGAAATTGACGATTGTCGGATAGGGTATAATGAGCTCAACATAGAGCGGGACGCATCCAACGAACTTCAAAAGATTGTTACTTATGAGTTGAAAATATCCTCGGAATTGAGGGAGAAGGATAGACTCAAAATAAGATCTAAGGAAATAGTTATAGACTCATTACGAGATCAGGTGAGTGAACTGAAGGCTAAACTTGCTCCACCCCGGAAACCTTCAAAAGAGACTCCAAATCATACTAATAATCCATTTGCTAATGGTGGTAATGGTGGAGGTAATGAGATTACATATGGAGATGGTCCAAGTAGAGCTAAACCAAGAAGACGGTTAAATGATGTTCACATTGAAAATATTCCACTTGCAAATGATGCTAAAATTTTCTTTACACTGACCATAAATCCTGCGGGAAAGGTCATTTCCTATAAGATGAAACCACATACGAATACATTAAATCAAGCCCTTATCGATAAGATTGGTCGAGCAATAATAAAACAAGTGCGATACTCGTCGAAAGATAGCTTTGGGACAGAGGAAGTGCATTATAACGTTTACCTCAAATCGATCGAATGATATTTGCGTCGTAAGGATTGCTCAAAAACTTGTTGAAAGAATTTCGTATCTTCGGTTGCAAAATACTACGCACATGAAAAACGCGCTACTCTACGCCTTTACAATCTTTCTAGGATCTTCAGGCTACGCACAACAAAATACTGTCGCCGCTGGTGGTGAAGCCAGTGGAACTGGAGGGACAGTGAGCTATTCCATTGGTCAGGTTGATTATATAAATGCTCAGGGCACCAATGGGTCTGTCAATCAGGGAGTTCAACAACCATTTGAATTTTATCCACTTGGACTTGGCGAGGAAACCTTCGCTCATGTGACCCTTTTTCCAAATCCTACGAATGAGTTCATTATTCTTCAATTCGAAACGATCACGAATGGTTTGTCTTATCTACTTTATGATGGTAGAGGAAGACTTCTAGCCAATGGAAACATCGAGCAAATAGAAACGCAAATTGATATGAGAGCATTCACCTCTGGGGAATACACTCTTTCAATTTTAAATGGAGCCAACAAAATTCAATCAATAAAAATCATTAAAAATTAAGCTATGAAAATCCTTATTACTCTCGCTCTTATTTTTTCAAGTATAATGACGTCATGGGGTCAATCACCTCAAAAAATGACGTTCCAAGCAGTTATTCGCAATGCAAGCGATCAGTTGATAGCAAGCTCAACTGTTGGAATGCAAATTAGTATTCTTCAGGGCTCACCTACTGGAATTGCGACTTATATAGAAACTCATGGACCTACAACAAACATCAATGGATTGGCAACTATAGAAATTGGAGGTGGAACAGTTGTCGCTGGATCATTTGCTACAATTGATTGGTCAAATGGACCCTACTATATTAAGTCTGAAACTGATCCAACAGGTGGTGCAGTTTACACAATCTCGGGAACTTCTCAATTATTGAGTGTGCCGTATGCTTTGTATGCAGAGAATTCTGGGAGTGCGTTTAGTGGAGATTACAATGACTTAAGTAATGCCCCTACAAATGTGAGTGCATTCACCAATGATGCTGGTTATATCACGAGTCCAAATGATGCTGATAGTGATCCAAGCAATGAAATTCAGTCACTTCAATTGGTAGGACAGGATTTAACGATTTCTGGAAGTAATACTGTAACACTGCCAGTTGGTGGAGGGAATACACTAGATCAAGCATACGATCAAGGTGGAGCAGGAGCAGGAAGACTGGTTACAGTTGACGCAGGAGAAGTTGAATTTAATACTGCCACAGCTAGTGGAATTGCACTCCGAGCGCAAAACACAAATACAGGTGTGGCAATAATTGCGAATACAACGAACGCTTCAAATACTTTTTCAGCGCTTCAAAGTAGTTCGAACTCAAGTTCAAGTGTAGCTTCTGCAATCATAGGTAATTCTACAGGACTTGCCTGGGGAGTCTCTGGACAAGTTGCGTCTACTGCAACTGGTGAAGCGGGAGTTTATGGTTCTAACCTTCGTACCACTGGAGGACATGGTGTAAAGGGAATTGGATTTAATGGATTGGTTGGAGAAACCAATCACAGTACAGGTAATGCAGTTTGGGGTGAAAATTATGATGCACTACTTCCTCTGGGAAATGCTATAGGAGTTGCAGGTAAAGGCTATTGGGGTGTAGTAGGTGAAGATCGATATTTGGGTGGTGTTGCTGGCGCCTATGGAGTCTTTTCAAATGGAGATTTTGGTGCAACTGGAGTTAAGACTTTCATTATTGATCATCCAATGGATCCTGAGAACAAGTTTTTGAAACATTTCTCTACTGAATCCAACGAGGTACTAAATATTTATCGTGGGAATGCCGTGTTTGCTGAAAACGGAGAAGCAATTATTGAATTGCCTGATTATTATGATGCAATCAACACAAATCCAAGTTACAATCTAACACCAGTTGGTGGGTTCGCACAATTGTACATTAAGGAAGAAATTAGTGAGGGAAAATTTATTATTGGAGGTGGAACTGAAGGATTAAAAGTATCCTGGACAATTTATTCAGAACGAAACGATCCTTACTTGCGTAATTATCCAGAGAAGAAAGCCGTTGAAGTAGAGAAGAGAGAAGGACAAAAAGGAAAATACGTCATGCCTCAATTGTATAACCAACCAATGGATAAAAAGATGATTCAGAGTGAGGATAAAGAGAAAGCTGAACAGCCAATTATTGAATTGCAAAACTAATTTGAGGGCACAAAAAGAGGAGCTCAGTTAAGCGTTTCCTACTCCCATTCGTTGAAGTAGGGTTTTTAGTTCAGACAAAATCATTGCTGTTGCACCCCAAACAACTTGATTGTGGATGTCGAAATAAGGCATGTCCTTGAGCGTGATTCCATTTCCTAAACGGATCGATTTTCGCATAAGTAGATCGTCATTCAAGAGTGAAAAAATATCAAAAGAAATGATTTCTTGGACTTCTCGCATATCACCAATTAATGAAGGTAACTCATCTACATAGAAAATGTAGGGTTGAACAAGAAAGCTCGAAACAGGAATGAAGACTTCAGTCAATGGATGGATTAATTCTCCGTGGCCAATTGGCAATGAGATCTCTTCAAAACATTCTCGGCGAGCTGTAAATTCCAATGAAGGATCTTCCAAATCACGCTTGCCTCCAGGAAAACTAATTTGTCCACCATGGACTCCATCATAAGGTGGGCGCTGAATCAAGATGCACTCAATGCTTGTATTCGTTGGGTGAAGTACAATCCCAACTGCAGATTCACGATAACCCGAAGATTGTTCCTTAGCAGTGCTCGAAAGAGGTCGACTAGTAGGCATCAATAGTTGATGTGAGTCTTCACCTGGAAGTCCCAGTTCAAGTGTCCTCGAGAATTGTTTTAGAAAATTGCCTGCATCCATTACGTGTGGACGGAAGTGAGAAGATCGATGAAATCATCGTACAAATAACCCATGTTTTCCTTTTTTCCAATAAGTTGAAAAACGAAAAACTCATCGTTGATTTTTAACGTTGCAGTGAAATAAGAAGACTCTTCACCATACATGCTATTCTGACCATGGACAACTTGAACATATCCAGGGAATCCAACTTCTTTTGGCAATGGTTTCTTTATTGCTGCTGATGGACTTTCCAGTGATTCCTCACGTTTGAGGATGTAGTTATCATGAACAGCATCAAGTAATTTGAGTTCTTCATCAAATGAATATTGGATGGTTTCTGCAGCGTCAGCATCAAATAACTCGACGCTAAAGTTCAGATCCATGCTGTAAATTACCCGTGTCAAAGCGTCATCTGTGAGCACATAAGTCGTTGAATAATCTCGATCAAAGAGATCAGACAAATCAAATTCAATTCCATTATAATACGTTCCTCGAAGATTTGGAAAATCCATTCCATTATCCATGATTGCCTGGATCGGCGAATTATAGTTTCCTCGTGGTCCACTCGGACATGCAGTCAGAAGAAAAAACAAGCCAATTAGCGCTATTGTAAGTCCATTTTTCACTCCTACGAATATACAATTAATTCGACCCTGTAGATCAAGGTCGGCGGAAAAATTCTTCCTCTGGCATGGTTCCCGCGCGAGATGCAATTGGAAAGTTCCATGGCATTCCGTAATTTTAGTATTCGGCACAAAAAATAAAAGATGATGAAAAACTATATAGCAATTTGCGGATTTCTCTTTTTTGGGAGTGGAATAGTGTTCGCTCAGAGCAATGATACAGGCGAGTTGGAAGAGTCATCAAATGAGATTCATTGGCTCAGTTTCGAGGAGGCATTAGAATTAAACAGATTGAATCCGAAAAAATGGGTGATTGACGTTTCTACTTCTTGGTGTGGCTGGTGTAAAAAAATGGATAAGGATACTTTTCAGGATTCTTTAATCGTGCAGCACGTTAACGCCAACTATTATGCAGTTGCCCTTGATGGTGAAGGGAAAGATGACATTACTATTGACGATCGAACTTTCAAGTTTGTGGCAAGTGGCAGACGCGGTTATCATGAACTTCCTGCTGAATTGATGGGAGGGAAAATGAGCTATCCAACAATTATTTTCCTTGGGGAAGAACTTCAAAATTTATCTGCAGTTCCAGGATACAAGGGGCCGAAAGACTTTCTTGCAATTCTTGAATTCTTTGAATTATTTGATCCAGAGACCCCAGTTACTTGGACTGATTTCATGGAGTCGTATGTTTCGCCTTATCCAGATGAACTTTAATATTCTCTTCATAGTTGAATTGAAAGTTTCAAAAAATGGAATTATATAGCTCAAACAGAGTGTTAAAAACATCCATTATCCTACTTTTGTAGTGTTCTGTTATTGGAACAAACTTTTATCTTAAATACTACATAGCATGCAACTGTGGAATAAACTAAGTAAAGAGGAGTTAGAGATTAAATTACGTGAGAGTGGAAACGAATTCGTTACGATATCGTTCTATCACTACGCAAAAATTGAAAATCCAACCCTCTTCAGAGATCACCTCTTTCAAATGTGGTCAAACCTTGAAATTGTTGGACGAACATATGTCGCAACAGAAGGAATTAACGCGCAAATAGCAATTCCAAGTAAGAATCTCGAACAATTCAGAACTGAGCTTTACGAAATTGATTTCCTAGAAGGGATTCGTTTGAATATTGCCGTGGATGATGCAGAAGCTGAATTTCCATTCTTGAAACTCAAGATCAAAGTACGTACAAAGATTCTAGCTGATGGACTAACAGACGAGTCGTTTGATGTGCGAGCAAAAGGAAAACACCTTTCGGCAGAAGAATTCAATGCACTCACAGATGATCCAGAAACGATTTTAATTGATTTTAGAAATCACTACGAATCAGAGGTTGGTTATTTCAAAGGTGCAATTACGCCAGATGTGGATACCTTTCGAGAATCACTGCCGTTTATTGAAGATGAATACCTGAAGGGAAGCGAGGACAAGAATATAGTCATGTATTGCACTGGCGGAATTCGTTGCGAGAAGGCTTCAGCGTGGTACAAACATCGTGGATTTAAGAATGTTCACCAATTGGAAGGCGGAATAATCAACTATGCCAACCAATGCCGAGAAAGTGGAATTGAGAATAAATATGTCGGGAAGAATTTTGTTTTTGACGAACGTCGAGGTGAGCGAATTTCAGAAGATGTAATTGCTGTCTGTCATCAGTGTGGAAATCCATTTGACACACACACGAACTGTGTAAATGATGGCTGTCATTTATTATTTATTCAGTGTGACTCTTGCAAGGAAAAAATGGAAAACTGTTGCTCTGACGATTGTC
>JBLHON010000235.1:0-5949 GCA_047621865.1 Crocinitomicaceae bacterium
GGCTAAATGGAGAAAAGGTGAGGTGGTGACTGTTGTACTACCTTGATTGCTCGAACTTGAATTGCTATTTTTGGTCGATATGAAAAAGGAATTGGATTATATATCGATTAACAAAGATTCATGGAACCGGAGAACGGAACTTCATGTCGATTCTGAGTTTTATGCTACCCAAGCATTCATTGATGGAAAATCATCCCTAAACTCTATTGAACTTGAGTTATTGGGCAATCTCAAAGGGAAATCTGTACTTCATTTACAATGTCATTTTGGTCAAGATTCAATTTCACTTGCTCGGCTAGGAGCGACTGTAACAGCTGTGGATCTATCTGATGTTGCGATTGATAAGGGAAGGGAATTGGCTGAGAAAACCAATCAGGAAGTAACATTCGTTTGCAGTGATATTTACGAACTTCCAAATCACTTAGAAGAAAAATTCGATCTTGTATTCACAAGTTATGGTACAATAGGTTGGCTGCCAGACATGAATAAATGGGCTGGAGTTGTTGCTCATTTTTTAAAACCAGGTGGAACATTTGTATTCGTGGAATTTCACCCTGTTGTTTGGATGTTTGACGATGATTTCACTAAGATAGGTTACAATTATTTCAATGATGGTCCAATCGCGGAAACGAGTGAAGGAACATATGCCGAGAAAGATGCAAAGGAATCATTCGAGCATGTGAGTTGGAATCATTCAATGAGTGAGGTTTTTAATAGTTTGATTTCAAGTGATTTAACGATTGGTAAATTGAAGGAATACAACTACTCGCCTTACGATTGTTTTAATCAAACACTGGAATATGAGCCAGGAAAATTCCGCATTAAGCATTTGGACGATAAAATCCCGATGGTTTACTCGCTTTTAGCAACCAAAGGACATTGACAGTTTATTTCTGACCATTAGGGCACAAGCTTGCTAAGGAACAAGGCACAAGATTACAAGTCTAAAGGAGTGCCCATTTTTATGGGTGTATGCTCCTTCGCTGAAGCTACGGCGAAAGCGTTCGAGAACTGACATGAACTCTAACAATGCTCCTTCGCTGAAGCTACGGCGAAAGCGTTCCAACAATCCTCCTTAAACTTCCTCCAGCATAAACTCAGAAGTCTTGTGGAAGGTCAAATCTGGATAATCTTTCTCTGCCATCTGCAAGAGGAATGGAGTTTCTGCTAGGAATACTACATTTTCATCCTTGTCCAGTGCAATGTGGCTTGCCTTAGCACGTGTGAATGTTGCCAGTTGTTCTCGATTACTTGAAGTGATCCAACATGCTTTAGTGTAATTTCGAGGGGCAAAGCGACATTTGGCGCCATATTCGTGTTCCAAACGATAGTTGATCACCTCAAATTGAAGTTGTCCAACAGTACCAATGATCTTTCTATTACCTGGCTGGCGAATAAACATCTGTGCAACACCCTCATCCATCAATTGACGAATTCCTTTGTCTAATTGCTTCGATTTTTGCGGGTCGAGATTTTCTAATTCCATGAATATTTCTGGAGAGAAACTTGGAACTCCTTTGAAGTTGAATTTCTCGCCTTCGTTCAATGTATCGCCAATTTTAAAATTCCCTGAATCGTACAATCCAATTACATCACCTGGATAGGCAACATCAATCACACTCTTGTCTTTCGCCATAAATGCCGTTGGATTAGAAAACTTTAATTTCTTCCCAAGACGGACGTGATTATAGAACGTATTTCGTTCAAATTTCCCTGAAACAATACGTAAAAAGGCAATTCGGTCCCGGTGTTTTGGATCGAGATTGGCGTGTATTTTAAAGACGAATCCTGAAAATTTCGGGTCATCAGGTTCAACCATTCTCACATCAGTATCTCTTCCACGTGGAGCAGGTGAAATTCGACAGAAAGTGTCCAATAATTCCTTCACACCAAAATTATTCATGGCAGATCCAAAGAATACTGGAGCAACCTCCCCAGCCAAGTATGTCTCACGATCAAAAGGATCGTAAACACCTTCAATCATTTCAACTTCTTCTCGAAGTTCATCTGCGAATTCTTCTGTTACAGCCTCGTCGAGTCGTTTATCAGAAAGATCAGAGATTGGAATGATATCATGTGAGATTGCAGTCTTGTTGGCCGCAAATAAATTCAAGCTGTGATCATATAAATTATAGACTCCTTTGAAACGATCTCCCATACCAATTGGCCATGTGAGCGGTCGGACTTTTATCTTTAATTTATCTTCCAGTTCATCCAGAAGATCGAATGCTTCCTTACCATCTCTGTCCATTTTATTCACGAAGATAATTACAGGAGTATTCCGCATTCGGCAAACTTCCATCAACCGTTCTGTCTGTGCCTCAACGCCATTTGCAACGTCAATAACGAGAATCACACTATCCACAGCAGTTAGTGTTCTAAACGTATCCTCGGCAAAATCCTTGTGACCAGGAGTATCCAAAATGTTGATCTGTTTTCCGCTATAGTTGAACGCCATAACTGATGTTGCAACTGATATCCCACGCTGCTTCTCAATCTCCATGAAATCGGAAGTGGCCGCCTTTTTAATCTTATTGTTCTTTACGGCTCCCGCAGATTGAATTGCACCTCCAAACAGAAGTAATTTTTCTGTCAGGGTTGTCTTTCCAGCATCAGGGTGAGAGATAATCCCAAATGTTCTGCGTTTTTCAATTTCAATATCGTTGCTCATTTCAACTGTTTTCGGTGGGCAAAGGTACTAAATTGAAGTGATGCTGAAATTGTTCAGATGCATTTCGTTGAAGACATGTACTTAATTCGTCTCGGATATTTAAAAATCTAGCTGCCTTTTCAGAGTTGAGCACGCATGTTTCAACTAGGGATTCTATTGCAGACGCATATGCTCCTTGATCAATTGACTATTTATAGGCGTGATATTCTCGAGAGAATGCCTTAGAAGTTTTGTCTTTTTCATAAAGGAGTAGTCGACCATCCTTTGAATAGGTAAATGTTTGCACTTCAATAATTACTCCATTTTCTGAGGTAGTAACGAGATCTAAAACACCATTCGTATAGGTGTACAATTCAATTTCAGATGACGATCCATAATGGTGAATAATCGTTTGTTCTTTTAATACATCATTTACATAGATCAGTTTGCCTTCGTCTAGGAGAGAACCACGGCTATTATATGATGCGTATCCAGTTAATTGATCATTGGCATTAAATTTTCGGGTCATATAACTCGTTCCATATTTTGATTCTAGGAGTACACTATCAGTGCTGTCTGTTAGCTCAATGTAACTGTATTTTGACCGTGCAGTGACTTCTTCATCTCCATTATCCTCAATGCTGATTCTCTCGTATGCGCTGAACCTGTTTTGCTCGTCATAGCTGATCTTAAAAACTTGCAAGAATGGATTGCGAGGACTGCCATGCTCAGTGATTTTCGCCAAACGATCATTTTCATAGTTGAATTCATAGCGAGGTTTCCCATTGTTAAATGAAATTAAGGTTGGCGCTCCAAGAGAATTATACTTGCAGATCATAGGTTCTTGGTGCAAAGAACTATCCTTTCTCGATGAATTAAAGTCCCAGATAGTGACTTTGTCCTCAACGTTAGGAACGCAATCAGAAAAGCGATGACTTTGATTGACTTGGGTAATCCCGAGTAACTTCATTTGATCGAATTGAGCAGTCAATACGAATGGGCATAGAAAAGTGATGAAGATTAATTTACGCGCAAGATTCATTTTTCTTGAGATTTTTTAGATAAAGATAGTGAATGATTCAACCATTTTCAATTCATTTTTCAGTTCTTTGTAGCTCTATTGAAGATACTAAATGAGCAAGTCTGTATTACTTTCTGGATTTCATTTTAACGATGGACCATCACTGGTTTTCGATCGATTTTCTGGTCCTGTTGAACGATTTTCAGTTCCACTAACCAATCACTCGTTCACGTTGACTGCCCAAGATGAACGCTTTTGTACTGGAAGTTTTGATCTTGCGATTTTGGAGGGTTCGCCATGTAAAGATCAGACTTCCCTTGTTAATACCACTAACAATTCTTGCTATCCATGTTTTGAGGAAACTGGATTTAATCCATCGTTTTATCACATGGATAAATCGGATATAAGTGCTCAGCAACGAGCGTATAACATGTTACCTCATGCAGTCTATTTGGCCTATTTTACTGACGGGTTAATCAAGGTAGGAATCTCGAGTGATAAGAGAAAAGAAGTTCGATGGGTAGAACAGGGAGCCAGATGGGTTGCACATATATTGTCTTGTGAGAATGCATATGAAGCACGGCACAATGAAGAGAGAATAAGCAAGGAGCTAAAACTTCCAGAGGTCGTTCTTGGAAAGAAAAAGCGATCAATTATCTCTTCTGCACTTAATGAGCAATTAGCCAAAGAGTCATTAATCTCGTTGATTGATAAGATTGAGGTTGAATTGAAGATCCCATGTCAACATGGATTGATCTATGGATTTGATCAGATTTACAATCCTTCTGGGATCAAGCTTAAGCATACAATTCTCGATTTAACAGAAGAGAAAGGAAAGAAAATTTCAGGGAAGTTTGTTGGACTTTATGGCGATCTTCTGATCGTTGAAAATGATCAAAAGCAGTTCATGTTCTCACTTAAGAAGATGATCGCCCATCAAGTGGAAATGATTGACAGTCTTGAATCAGTAGACTTTCAGCCACAACAGATCACACTTTTTTAGTGCAAAGTTGAGATGTCAGTTCGAGTGCACCATTTTCATGGTGTGTATCGAGAACGACATTTCTTGAATCGACTTCGTAAATGTTTATTCTTCCAATAATCCAATAATCCAATAATCCAATAATCCATTGTCAGTTCGAGCTCTGCTCATATCGAGAACGATAATGCTTACATCTACTTCAACTTAATCTCACCAACATCAACCAGTTGTTGGAAAAACTCAGTAATTGTTTCTTCCAATGGTCGATACTTCATTCCAAGTTCGTTTATTCCCTTAGAGTTATCAGCTTTCCATGGGTAGCCTACATTTAATTTGACTTCTTTCCGTTTCATGCCGACCATTGGGGCCATTGTCCATAGCAACCATTTGGGTAATTTGCGCGTAGAAATTGGAGCACTCGGAAAATTCTTTTTGACCATTCCAGCAAGTTCACTGAAACCAGAGTCTTCGCCAGATATTATGTAACGACCTTTTGCCTCAGGACGAATCCCTGCCTGATAATGTGCTTCAGCTAGATCTCGGACATCAATGCAACCAATATTGAATGTTGGAGTTCCCATTTTGAAGTCGCCACCTCCCATTTGTTTGACAATAGCGAACGATTCAGATGTTCCATATGGATTGATTCCAGGTCCAAGAACGAAGGAAGGGTTGATCGTTACGAGGTCCCAATTGGTTTGTTCCTTTGAAATCTTCCATGCTTCCTTCTCAGCTTCTGTTTTCGAATAGGAGTAGGGTTGATGTTCAAGAGAAGAAGTAGTGTTCCAAATTTCTTCAGTGAGAATTTGGATTGGCATCTTAGAAATATCGACAGCATCACCATAAATCGCGGCACAACTACTTGTAACGATAACACGTTTCACGGATTTTGCTCTGTTTGCAGATTCTAGGACATTTCGGGTTCCATGTATAGCAGGTTCAACCAAATCTTTTTGAGCGTTTTCCACCTTTCGAATAAAAGGAGAGGCTGTATGATAAACCAATTCGCACTCCTGTATTGCCTCATCATATGATCCATCGTCAAGTAAATCGGCTTTAAAATACTTAATACTCCCAGGATTGTTAGCCGCGATAGCATCCAAATATTTCGTTTTCTCAGGATTCTCAGGATCGCGAATTGGGGCATGAACTGTATGCCCTGCCTTTAGCAATCGTTCTACAAGTCTCCCAGCAACATAGCCAGTTGCCCCAGTTACCAAAATAGGTTTTGTTTTATCTATCATGTTTCATCTAATTATTCAGTTGATACTTCGAGAGAATTACCTCCAAAAGTGG
>JBLHON010000236.1:0-5916 GCA_047621865.1 Crocinitomicaceae bacterium
CTTCGATAAGGATTCTAAGAAACCTCTTGCTAATACACGTATAAAAGTTGTTGGGACTGATAATTCTTCCTACGAAATAGTAACTGATCCTAATGGAGGTTTTAATTTCGAATTGAATGGAGATGAACGCTATATCAAACAAGGAACGACCTATAGTATCCATGTAGATAAAGCTGATTATTTGGTTGCGAAAGATCAAATTTCAACGATCGGGATGAAGGAATCTAAGAGCTTTATTAAGGAGTTTTATATTCAGCGAGCATCCTCTGAAGTGCCAATTAAACTAGAGAATGTTGTATACCAAGGGAGCGCGTTGGTGGCAGGGAATGGTAAAACTGGTCTAGATGATCTAATCCAGATTTTAAGAGACAATCCAACTATGAATATTGAGATTCAGGTGCACACAGATCAGAGAGGCAATGCAAAGGACAACCTCGAGTTGAGTCAAAAAAGAGCTGAAATAGCGAGGATTGATCTTGTTACCAAAGGAATCGCCAAGGATCGCGTGAAAGCAAAAGGATATGGTGGTGCACAACCTCTCAATGGATTCTCTAAAGCTGATATTGACGAACTTCCTACGAAGGAAGCACAAGAAAAAGCCCATAAAAGAAACAGAAGAACAGAGTTTACCGTTTTGAATTTCGATCACCAGCCTAACTAGTTTGTTTAATTCAAGGCTTGATACAAATTTACATCACATTATAAAATGCTAGCAATATGAAATTAATTGCAACGATAATTCTAGCACTCGTATTTATCAATTCTAGTTTTGCTCAAAAAAAAGATCTATGTAATGCTAGAGTAAAATCTTTCGCAATGAGAGAGGCTCAAGAGGATGCAGTAGTTACGCTAGATGTAAACTGTGAATGTGATTTGACTTCTCCAAAACTGGATGCATATCTCGGAAGAAAAAAGGTGAGTAAAAATTCTGAAACTCTTGAAGTTCATACAAGCGAGAATCTGAAGATGTATTCATTCACAGTCTCAAAAGACGTGGCGAAAAAACTGGATCAATTAACCTTTAGAATTAAAGAGAAAGGATCCTATAAAAAAGTGAAAGTCACTGCTAGTTCATCACTCTTTAAAAAAGCGGGCTCTGATGCTAATAAGATTGCAGGATCAGGACGTGTGAAGAAAATATCTCAATCTGTGGTAAATGGCAATCTTCAACTGAAAGTAAAAGTCACAATTGATGTAAACCTCAGTGGATATCCAGATCTCATTGCCAGCATAAATGGAATCGACTTGAATAAATACACGATTAATTATTATGGCCACCCAAGTGACGAGACACAGGAATATATCATTAATATGCCTTCTAAATATGAAAGTTTAGTAAAGGACATGTCATTTAGAATTGTAGAGTCTAATCAACGTTACCTCGAGGTGGAGCGTTAACTATTAGCTCTTTTGCTCCTCGCTCATTTTTTGCTTTGCGAAAACTGCCTTGTTCAATCGTTCAAGGAATTCATCCAATGGAACACGATGAACAAATGCTGCAACTCGCACAGTGATGAATCGTGTAAGAAATTTCCTGAAGCCAAAACTTCCAACTTTCTTTACGCCCAACATTTCCATTACTTCTGCAATGTCTCCATATTCTCTTAAAATCTGTGCAACATAGGTTTTCTTTGTGATTTTCATAATCATCTATTTAAGTGTTATATTGACAAATATACACCATGGACTATGGTCAACGGTCAAGAAAAAAAGCAACTATTTTATGAAAATCGGTCAAATTGCAGAAAAAACAGGTGTTTCAAGAGACACTGTACGACTTTATGACAAACTAGGATTACTTGGAGAAGTGAGTCAACCATTTGAATACAACAATTACAAAGATTACGGCCAAGAAAACGTTTATCGAATTAAGATGGTCAAAGAGATGCAAACGATTGGCCTTACATTGAAAGAGTGCAAGGGAGTTATTGAAGCATTGGTGAGTGATGAAATGGGACCAGAAAAACGAAAGGAGTTCGTTAAGTCGAGAATCGATAGTGTAGAAAATAAAATAAAATCACTGCAGAAGATTAAATCTTTTCTTCAGGAACATTTGGACAATGATTGTGCCTACAACAGTGATTCTATGATTGCAAAATTGAAAGCAGAATGAACAGCTAAAAAGAAGTAAGAGTTAAAAATTCACTAAAACCTTTGATCTAATCTGATAACTTGTACATTCGCAGCATGAAGATTAAAGCAAAATCATTTTGTATTTTGATCATGGTACTCTTGGGTACGTTGATTATTGGGTACAATAATGATTTGCTAAGTTCTGAATCCATTTCTGAACGTGTTGAGGAGGAGGAAGTTGAAATAGAGGATGATAGTTGTGTCGATCTCAATTCAAGTTCATTTCAATGTGCCAATGGAGGTAGTGGACCTGTTGCACTAGCTGCTCAAGAGTTCAATTACACAAGTTCTGAGACACATTTTGATGTTCACCAAAGTGAATTTATTTCTGAACATGCTCCATCCAAAGAAGGCCTCTACATTCTCTACTGCTCTCTGAAACTTCATTTCTGATTATTGTTTTTGCTCTGATTACGCGTGCTTAACAAAAAAGTACCGTCGTATTACACCTAAAATTTTCAACAGAAATTATAGTTATTGATGAACTCATCTCAAATTTACGAGGAGGAGGATGTTTTGCATAAGCTAAAACACTTTCTACCTGCTCAAGCTCCGTTAAAGGACTTTATCCATCACAATACCTTGCATGCGTTTCAAGAATTAGATTTTTTTGAAGCGACACGCACTTCTGCAGTAATGTTCGGAAACAAGACGACACTCTCCTTAACAGAGTTTAGGGAGCTGTATCGAAATGGTCAAATTTCTGATGCTATCATTGAACGCACAATTATGGAACGGCATGCTGAGCATGATCTTAATGATTGGAAGGCGAAGATGCATCGTGTTGAAGAGATTGAGTTTTTGGAGCCCAAAGTTGGCACATTGAGAGCGAAATGGAAATCTGACTATAGAACTGATTTGGATGTTCTTGTCCATCCCAATCTATTCAAATTAATTAGTTCTTACTTGGATCAAGGCATTGCCATTCAGCGCTTCCCTGAAACAGGAAAGGGTTTATTGAATGGAATTATTGAGATCCAACAAAACAGCATCAGTCGTTTTTTTCATTCCAAACGAGTAAAACATCTTCTTTACAAGAAGAATAAATCACTAAAGGAGTTACTCGCGATAATCGTTGGGGACGAGAGGTATTATGTTCAGTATCTATTTGATCAGCAATTTGCGCATCCAGGTTGGTCAGGAATGGTCGCAACAGTGGAGGAGAGACCAGCTACTTTATCAGATAAGCGCAAAATTTCCCTCTTTGACTTCATCTACTTAGAGCTCTTATTCGAAATTGAAATGCTTGAAAAGCACCTAGGAAAAAACGTTAAACCACTCGTTAGTGGGGCAAATAAATGTGAGCCTGTTGAGTTGTTTGCAGATGTTCCAACTACTGATTATTGGGAAGTAATCTCTTTGTGGCAGGAAGCTTTTGAAGGGATGTACTACGATCAGGTGCTTCGCGGAATAATGGATTGTAAAACACAAGAAGCAACTGATGCCCCCAAATTCCAGGCATTCTTTTGCATTGATGATCGGGAGGAATCAATTCGCCGACATCTGGAAGTTTTAGAACCAAATTGTGCAACATTTGGAACTCCCGCACATTTTGGAATTGTAGCCATGTATCAACCTGAAAACGGTAAATTTTACACGCAAATTTGTCCGGGAGTGCTAACTCCTAGACATTTGATAAAGGAGGGGAATAGAACCTTGAAAAACAAGAAAGACGTTCACTTTCATGGACAGAGTCACAATTTAATTGGAGGTTGGATCATAACTCAAACTGTGGGTTTTTGGTCGGCGATAAAGCTCTTTTTAGCTGTTCTGAAACCCACAGTTAGCGTCGCGCATTCATCAGCTTTCGAACATTTAGATGGTCAGGCCACACTCCTTCTCGAGAATGTAAATGATAAGGTTGAGAACAGGCTTCAAGTTGGATATCAACCAAAGGAAATGATCGAAATTGTGGCAAGCGTTCTTCTCAGTACAGGTCTTCAACGAGATTTCGCGCCTCTCATTTATTTTTTCGGACATGGAGCAAGCAGTACGAACAATCCCTATTATGCAGGGTACAATTGCGGTGCCTGTTCAGGTAAACCAAGTTCTGTAAATGCAAAAGCATTTTGCAGAATGGCAAACATGCCAAAGGTTCGCGAAGGGTTGAAGAATCATGGAATTGAAATTCCAGCAGGAACTCAGTTCATTGGTGGTTTACACGATACGACTAAGGATGAATTTGTGTTCTATAGAGAAGAGGGGTTGAATGATGCAAATAAGAAACTCCATGACCAAAATAAGCAGCTCTTTGAAAAGGCATTAGAGATGAACGCGAAAGAGCGCGCTCGTCAATTTTTATTGATAAATATCAAGAAAAATGCAGTATCCATTCATAAAGCAGTAAAAGAAAGAGCCTATGCACTTTTTGAACCCCGTCCAGAGCTAAATCACTCAAACAATTCGCTTTGTATTGTTGGGCATAGAAATTTGACTAAGAAGTTGTTTCTTGATCAGAGGGCATTCTTAAACTCTTACAATTGTCTAAATGATAAGGATGGCAAACTTCTGGAGAGTATTCTAAATGCCGCGTCGCCAGTTTGTGGAGGAATTAACTTAGAGTATTTCTTTTCGCGTGTCGACAATGAGAAATTAGGCGCTGGGTCTAAACTTCCTCAGAATGTTGTAGGGTTATTTGGTGTTTCCAATGGAATCAAAGGTGATTTAAGACCAGGACTGCCATCCCAAATGATCGACGTCCATGACCCATTGCGACTATTGATGATTATTGAACACTATCCAGCTGTTGTAATGAATGCGATTATGGCAAATGAAAATACATTTGAATGGTATAGAAATAATTGGATAAAACTTGCTGTTGTGCATCCAGAAACACGCGAGGTAAGTGTCTTCAAAGACGGTGTGTTTGTGCCATATATCCCTGTGTTGAATGAGCTTGAAGAGATTCGAAACTTGGAAGAACTCTTTGAATCATCCTCAGTTAACTTACCCGTTTATCAACTTAATTAAGGTATTATGGAATCGATATTACCGCTATTTTTAGCGATCCCACTTCTAGGTTTTGTGCTGAGTTTGATTACACCAAGGATAAATGAAAGAGCGATTTATCTGATGTCACTTCTTTCGTCTGGAGCACTTGCGCTGCTTTCAATTTTCTTTACGATTTGGTGGGCATGTTACCACGCAGTTCCAATAAATGTGAAGGAAATAACCCTGTATGAAGCTGGACATTACAGCTTTTTCATCGATTTACTTTTTGATGAGATCACGGCTGTATATTGTATCATCTCAAGTATTCTAACATTCATTATTTCAATGTATAGTAGAGTATACATGCACAAAGATCCAGGTTACAAACGTTTTTTTAATACACTCATCCTCTTTTATTTTAGCGTTCAGATCATCATTTTTTCTGGAAATTTTGAAACACTATTCATTGGATGGGAAATTCTAGGAGTTTCATCTTTTCTGTTGATTGCCTTTTATCGTGAGCGTTATATGCCCGTAAGAAATGCATTTAAGGTCTTCTCAATGTATAGATTGGCTGACATTGGAATTCTACTAACGATGTGGCTAAGTCATCACTTATGGCATGAAAACATAACCTTTTTACAGTTGGAGAATTCTGAACTGGTGCATACTCACATTCAAGAACACACGTACATTGGAGTGATTATCTCTATTGCCCTTGTTGTCTCAGCAAGCATAAAGTCCGCACAGTTTCCATTTTCGTCTTGGCTCCCTCGTGCCATGGAAGGCCCAACGCCATCAAGTGCAATTTTTTATGGTTCAATTGCTGTGCATATTGGTGTTTTTCTCTTG
>JBLHON010000237.1:0-5906 GCA_047621865.1 Crocinitomicaceae bacterium
CAAAGGAGATGTTTTTAACATACCAAGGACTTGATAAACCAAGTGCCAATTCAAAAATTAATGAGCTGTTTTCCATAAAGCAAAGATTCGAATTTTATCTTTACCCACTATAATTCATATAGAACCTAAATTTCTTACTTAAACGTTGGATTCTTTGAAGTTCAATCTAATACTCGAACATGGAAAATCGTAACATAGCTCCACTAAAAGTGTCATTATGGATTGCCATAGTAGTGGTAGATGTGCTCATTTATTTTGTCCTAACACTCTTTTCAATATCATTTGAAGATAATTACAACTCGAGTTTTTCCGTGTATTTGAGTTCTGATGAAATATCAGTAGTAGAAAAGATGATTCCCATGCTACTGTATATATGGTTCTTTATTCATTTTTGTGCGGCGATATTTCTCGACTTCAAAATCGCAAAACGGATTATAACATCCTACAAGAAGCATTAAAAAGGGAGTCTTCTCACCAAAGAATCACTACATATCAATGTTATTTATATTCTCGAACGGTTCGGGAATATTCTCAGGGTCTTCACCAATAATTTGCAAAATATCGCGTGTGATTCCTCTTGAAATATTGGAAATAGGAACATCATTGGGCGAACCTTCAAAAGGATTCTCTCCAGCCAAACCAATTCGCAGCATTGTATTGAACACCCAGATTACGATAACGGTAAACGGAATGTTCAGCCAAACGAAATACTCACCAATAAACCCATTCGTTTTTGCTATTTCAACGCCAATCAGCGCAAAGGCTGGAATAATCGCCATGGGTAATAACCACATGAAAATATGTACAAAATGATAGCCAATACTCCCATATTGTTTTGGATATGGGAAGTTTTTAATCCGTTCAGCCTTTCCTTGCAGAGCAGTTAACTCTTGAAGCATTTGCTGCAAATTCAAGAGACTGAAATCCCATAACTTCTTTTCATCTGTTAATCTTCTCAAGTGTTCTGATTGAAGACTAATAATCGCGTTAGGTTTGTTGTCTTTGGACATTACCTTATCAAATTCCTCTTCTGACAGGTAGGGTTTCAATTCTTCCTCCAGGGTTGAGCTGAATTCTGGTACATTATATTGGTATTTTTCCTTCTTGTGATCATGTGGATAGGATGATTCCCATGGTTTTTTAGCTCTCATGGCATAACGCAAAGCCGTTAACCAGGCAATATGTCTATACGTAACTTCTCTTAATATTTCCTTTTCTTCTTTCGTCGCCTCAGCACGATGCATGTAGAAACTGTCCTTCAAAGTGATTGTAAACGACCTAGACGTATTGACAATTCCACCCCAAATTTTCCTTGCCTCCCAGATTCTATCATAGGCAGCATTGTTTTGAAAACCAACCATGAAAGCAACTGCAGTTCCAACAAGAGCTACTGGTGCCAATGGAACTCCAAACCAATTAATATTCAATAATTCATAAAGAGCTGTGATAATAGTTGCGAAAATTATGAAAAAGATGATTTCTCGTCTTGTCCAAGCAATGACACTCTTAAAGGGAAACCTTCGTTGCGTATACATTCTTTTTTTGCCTAAAAATAAGGGAAACTAATTGAAGGCTTGCAGTCGTTTCCACTTTTTCGTGCTTTTTTTTGAACTAGTGGAATTGCTCCCAAAAGGATCTCAAAAACTTGGTTTGCAGAAACTGTTATCTTGTAGCACTAAATCGTACACTTATATATGCCCTTGCTCCCTTGAAATGATCAAACAAGTTCTCATTCTACTCTTATCTGTCTCTTCAAGCTCTAATGGAAGAGCTAAAGAGTTTTCATTTCAGTAGGGAGCACGAATAAGATTGGCTGATACCAGGCTACTCCATGACATAAATAAAGAGGGCTATTTAGACACACTGACATCCACACAATGAAAATAGTACTTATTATATCAATCTGTATATTTACCCAGTTACTCACTGCACAGACTGAAACAGCAATCCGCAAGGCTCTAGAAAAAGTTGAGACAATTGGAGAGGTTACTGCTCTAATAGACAAACATGTTGGTTGGGAAATTAAATTCAAAGATATCGCCTCTGTTGGTTTTTTTGGGGATTCTATTATCGGAAGCGCCAATGAGTTATCCATACATGAGAGGGACTATGAGAAAACAGGTATTCATTATTTGGCAAAAGTTATACTGAAAAAAGAACAGGAATTCTGCAAACTAAAATACATACTAGTACAAAGAAATTCCATGGATTCTGAAGAGCTAGATGTATTACAAAACGAAATAATATCCAAACACGAATCAGGAAGCTCAATTCAGGACTTGGTTGATGAGTACAACCAAGATGGGAACCCAACAGGTGAGCTCGGTTGGTTTCCAAAAGGTATGACGGTCCCGGATTTTGAAAATGCTGTGTGGGCCAGAAAAAAGAATGACGTATTTAAGGTGAATATTCCCTCGAAAAACTGGTACTATGTGGTTTTCAAAACACATGAGAATGAACGTTTTGAAGTTTCCTCTTGTGCAGTAGTCACGATCTGCAAGAATGGTTGCGAGGATCAAGAACAAGATGACTTTGACCACGAAGCATACTTTCCAGGGGGCGAGAAAAAACTTGATGAATTTATTGCTAACAATTACTCGCCAACCCCATTTGAAGACACGGGTATTGAAGACATAATAATCTCATTTATGGTTGAAGAGGATGGTTCTTTGACTGATATTAATGTGCAAATCGGGATAAATGAGACCAACAACGCAGAAGCATTACATGTAATTAACTCAATGCCGAAATGGAAGCCCAAAGTGAATGGCGGGAAAACTGTACGTTCTATTGTGCGATTGCATTTTCCGATAAATCTCATCAATTAATTGGGTGCATTTTAGCACTGAACTGGTATGGTAGCACAGGGGAAAATCAGAATAGAAAACCATAGTAAAACCTCAGCGCGAGTTACGATTAAATGCTCTAGACCTAACCCAATTCCAATTATTGGTTTGAGTATCCCAGCTATCGCTGGCATAGCAGTTCCTTTTATAATTTTCGGAATATTAGTTGAGGACGGAAAAGGCCTAAAGTTCGGGGCTGTGCTTGGTGTTATAGTGTTTTGGGCAATAGCCTACTACATGGTAAGAATTATACTCTGGAACGTGCGTGGCAAGGAAGTAATAACCCTCAATTCATCAACCATTCTTTATGAAGCGTTTGCAGGGCCGATAAAAATAAGTTCACAAACCTTGACGCAAGTTGATTGCAAAAATCTGCCTACAGTGAAGTTGCTTAACGGAAACCTTATCTGGAGACAAGAATCAAAGCAAAGTCCAGGACGCATACTGATCGCAGGAAAGCAACAAGGTATTAGTACAAAATTAAGTGTTCCTAGAGAAGAGCTTAAATCAGCGCTCCAGCAACTGAGAAAGATTATTTCTCAGTTATACACGTAATCGCGAATCTCGGGAACTCGACCTTTATTTTTGCACAACAAGCTTCTTTCTTTCTTGGCCGTTTTCATGATCCAGTACGAGATAATAGACTTGTGGAGCCATTCCAATTAAAGAAATCACAACTTCGTTTGTCCCTTGCGCGATTTTAATTTCATCGATGAGTTTACCTTCTACACTGAAGATTTGAAGGGTTGAATTTGTATTCAGTGTCTTACTGAAGGTTATTCTTGTCTCATTAGCAGCCGGATTCGGGAACAACGAGATATCAAAATCATTCTCAACTATTGATTCGATTCCTACCCCACCAATATTCACGAGATATTGAGCAACACATCCGTTCACAGTGAGAGTCACCGTGTAAATTCCATTGGCTGCGTAGGTATGTGAAGGATCTTGAGCTGTAGAACTATTTCCATCTCCAAAGTCCCAATCCCAGCTTACGCCACCCGTTGACAAATTCGTGAAATCAGCGGTCATAAGTGTTGTCACCCAAGAAAAATCAGCAGCAGTAGTAACATTCGCCGTAACAAGTAACGAATCACTAGCACAGGAGGGAATCCCTACTTCCAAGTCATAAAAATAATAATAGAACCCTGACGAAGCCGAGCTACTCACTATTGACATAAGTCCAGGCTGAACATATGGATAGCTCGCTCCAGCATTATTCCGATAGAGGTCGGCGTCATTCAACCCAATACTATATTGCCCTGGTCCTGGCACCTCAAAGTTTAGGTCTATTCGGCCTTCACCAACAAATGGTATGTCAACATTAATAACTTGAATTGCTGTGCCACCTCCACCAGAAGTATGACTATCCCATAAGGAAATTGTACGAATTCCTGTTGATCCAGAATATACCTTGGCCGAATAAATTGTGAGTGCTGCGTCTGCATCAAAATTAATAGCTCCATAAAAACCACTGTTATGATTCCCACCAGTACCAATTAAGGTATCAATTGGGTCGACGTTGTAATTAGGATAATCGACAACATTCACTGCATAGTAAGAAGAAGAAACCGGTCCAAGCGTGACGGAAAAATCAGGGCCTGTTCCTAATATGTTTCCAGATAAATCCGTCCAATGAATAAGGTCAGAAGCAGTCGCACTAAGCACAATAGAATCGTATCCACACGCATCAACATCTTGGCTGATTGGCATATCTGGAATTGTTACCTCAATAAAACTAGATATGGTTTGTGTGTCATTACCAAAGATATTTGACACTGTTAAGGTAACATCATAAAATCCAGCGGCTCCATACGTGTGTGTAGGATTTTGAATGTTATCCACAGCTCCATCTCCAAAAGTCCACTGCCAAGTTTGGGGAACGTCAGTGGAGAGATCTTCGAATTGAACTTCTCCGGTACACGTGACATAAACATTCGCGTCAAAATTAGAAGTTGGAGGTATGAGTGGTGTTTGACAGAAAACAGGTATATCGAATGCTTCAACTTGATCTGTACGGCTTCCTGAACTTCCTTGTGACGCACTGAAACCCAAACCTCTTTTCGCAAATGAAGTCCAGATTAAACATTGGTTTGCGCCACCATTGAGCAATTGATCCGCCAATAAGATGGCATCTCGTCCATCAACAAATCCAGGTGAACAGGGTTGCAATTTTAATCCTTCTAAGACCAATTGAAGCATTGTATTATTACCGCCTGTCCCTGTTTCGATATTTGAGTCAAAGCCATCTTGATCGATAAACGCCCAATTTAAATCCCAAAGCATGGTTGCCCATACAAATCCAATCCCATGAGGTTGAGATATGTTGGCTACATCTGCAACATCTGCATAGGTATAATTGTTTACTACGAAACTTGTATCATATGGAGCATTTCTTATACCTATTCCCGAAGGAGCCTCTCCAGTTGCGTAAGTGCCTATTGGACGATAAACAGGGTTTGCAGCTAGAATATCTGTTGTCAAGGCACACGCCAAGAAGTCGCTCCAGCCCTCACCCATTTGTTCTGAATTGCCCAAACAACCAGAATTTGATGGACCTCCTGTTAGTCGATTAGAGACGCCATGACCATATTCATGGATCACAATTCCATTGTCAAAATCTCCATCCAAGTCAAACGGGGAGTCTGACCAGAGGTACATTTGCATTCTGGGGTTACTGCCATCTGCTGGTGTTGCAAAATTTGCATTGTTCATACCACCACCATCCTGGGCTTCAGCGTATACATAATCAGATTGCAAGCCACCATTCCCATAATTGTTTTCCTGGAAGTTGCCGCTTGCCTCATCAAAACCATACTGATATAGAATATCATGGATTCTATTATTGACATAAAAGAGGTTAGTAATTGCCACATCCTGATAACCAAGTGGAGCCTGTGCCAGATTCAATGGGAAATTAAAGTCTAATGTTGCCCCTCCATCTGGGCTATATCCAGGAGAATCATTGTCACTAATATCTTCGTATGCATGGACGTTATTGCCACGCGTAATTGTGTACTCTTCACCTGCTATACCATCGTCATCATGCCATCCAAAAGG
>JBLHON010000238.1:0-5894 GCA_047621865.1 Crocinitomicaceae bacterium
CACTGCTCCCGTGAATGCATATCTTGAATCTGATGCACTAGGTTTACTTCAAATGCGAGGAAATGTTTGGGAATGGTGTCAGGATAGCTACAATTTTGAAATCCATGACAAGTGGAAATTACTAAATATTGCAAGTGCTCAAGTCTATAATGGAAAGAGTTTTGACCCATTGAAAGAGGAATCATCGGATACCTTACGCGTGATTAAAGGAGGTTCGTTCTTATGTCACCCTGACAATTGCGCTGGATTTTTACCGTACGCGCGACAAAGTGCGACAAAAAATCAAGGTTTCTTTCACATAGGGTTTAGAGTAGCAAAAGATCAGAAATGAAAAAACAATTCTACATTCTGCTCCTTTTTATCTTCCTGTCAAAGGTGTCAGTAGCTCAGCGGGTGCATCTGGAGGTTGGAGGAACCATTGGTTTTAAAGATGAGTTTCATGCTACGCCGAGTTTCGACACAACCTCGCGATACACAGAATTCCATATTTATGATCTCACACTATTTACCCGCGTGTCCAAACGGAATTTAGGAAGCGAAATTGGGATTGGATTTGAAAAAGCTGGAAATTATTTCCTCCGCAGATTCGACAATTCGACTGAAGCAAAGTTCATGCAACTCAATCGCGTATACATAGATGTCAGTCCGTATATCTACCTGATCAAGAACCCAAAAATCAAATGGGATTTACAAGTGGGATTTCGGAACTATTTCAACCTAACCCGTTCAATGCAAATCCCAGAAGAACAGCTGCAAAAGTCGTGGAAATTGGCAGGGAGGATAACTACGAACTATACCTTCAAATCTTTTTTGATCGGAATTTATTATGAACATGACCTTCGAGCTGACTATTTCTTTCCACCAAACAACGCTACATTCGGGATTCGATGTGGCGTAGTTTTTTAAGATTTTGTTTGGCTAGCATAGATTACCTTAAAGTTTCGGCTGCACTTCAAGATTGATGTTTTAATATTTCCTTCTTTTTGAAACGTTATTGAATGCGTTTAAATCTTCGTTTGAAATGCTCCAACGAGTCTAGTATTTTATACGTTCTATATATTGTAGCATGGTCTCACTAAGAAATAAATAGGCGCGTTTTAGTCTCGATGTCTTAGCTGCCAATAATTACGAGTTTACTTAACTTTATTCTATGAATAAGAATTTTTACCCTTCTCGTCATTTTATCTCTTCTATCAGTTACTATTGCATGCAAGAAAGAGATAAAGGATGATCCACGGACGAAATAAGTCGGGAGCTGGAATTTCAAACAAACCTCATTCACCTATTCGGGATATTACGATTATAATGTACCTCCTGGAACTTCTCCAACTTGGGTTTCGAATACATCAACGAATGGTATGTACGACGACAATTCAGGTTCTCAGGTTCGACCTAAAGCTTTTTAAAGAAATAATCAGAAATCAAGCCTCACAAACACAAGGTTAATGTTGCGCATATCATCTGAATAGCTCTTTTGAGTGTAATTCATTTAATTGTCTGCAGAATTGAAGGTTCTGTATACAATTACTACTTTTAGCGAGAAGTGCAACCAACCAACTTCAGTCCACAGTGTTACCGCTAATATGATTAAACACTACTTCATTCTTTGTTTAATGGCATCTGCCTCATTCTCTTTTGGGCAAGAGACTGATTCGTTAATGGCTGTCTGGAAGAATAAAAGTGAAGCAGATTCGAATAGAATTCAAGCAGTTTCAACCATATGCTGGAAGTTAGCTTTTTCAGATGCAGACTCATCTATAGCACTTACTAAGAAGGCCGTAAAATTCGCTGATGACATGAACAGTCTATCAGATGTGGTGAATCTATACAATACAATGGGCGTGGCATCAACTCTTAAAGCAGATTATTTAGATGCATTGGACTACTACGAGTTCGCGCTTGACAGAGGGCGTAAAGCATTGTATAGTAAGGACAAAACTACTCGAGAAGAAGGAAAGGCAGGCTTAGCTCAAACGTACATAAATAGAGGGATTCTATACAAGAATCAAGGAAATTATTCCGAAGCTTTGAGCAATCAATTGAAGAGCTTAGCGATGTGGGAAGAGCTTGAACGAAAGGATAAATTGGCCATTTCCTATGGAAACATTGGTGTGATCTACAAGCATCTGGGAGAACTCGATAAGGCCCTGGAATATCAGCGGAAAAGTGTAGCAATTAAAACTGAGCTAGATGAAAGTAATACACTCTATGTTGAGTACTTAAATATTGGGAACATCTATAAGCTCAGAGGTGAAACAGACAGTGCATTCTATTACCTAGAGCTAAGTTTAGACTTGAGTATTAAGGCAGGTCACAAGTCCTCCACTATTACAGCCTACGGAAATATCGGAAATTTATATAGTTCAATTGGTGACCTTTCAACGGCTATTAAATATCAGAAGATGTGTCTTGAAATTGCCATATCAACAGGTTCCAAAAAGAAAATAGCAGGCGCCTATGTTGATCTGGGTGATTATTATCTGAAAGTCAAAAATTACAATCAGGCGTTGATCTACTTGAACAAATCGCTTAGCATTTCTAACAAAATTGGAGCTTTGGAGGAGCAAAAGTTCTCTCATAAGAGGCTGGCACAACTCTATGAAGAAACGGGGGATTATAAAAAGTCATTAAGCAGCTACAAGGATTATGTTATAATCAGAGATTCACTTATCAGCGAAAGTACACACCGTGATATTGACCGCGCAGAAATTAATGCCGAGTTCGAGAAAAAGAACTATGCAGATAGCCTCGGTCGAGATGTTAAGTCTCAAATTGAAAAGAGTGAACAGAATAGAAAAGATGATCTTAAGGAAGTCGAAATTGCACAGGAAAAGCGACTTTCATTCTATGCTATAACTGGCTCGATTGTTCTGTTATTTCTATTGGTGATCGTTATTCTACAAGTGATGAAGCAGAAAAAGAACAATGTTCTTCTCAACCTTCAAAAGACAAAAATAGAGAAGAGCGATCAGGAGAAAGAGGTCTTGATTAGAGAAATACATCATCGTGTAAAGAATAACTTACAGATCATATCAAGCTTACTAAAATCTGAACAACGAAAATCGAGCAGTGAAGAAGTTAAGTATGCACTTTCGTATGGAAGACAACGAATTGAGGCAATCTCATTAGTGCATGAGAAACTCTATTTACAAACAGACCTAACGAATGTAGACCTTGAGGATTATCTCATGGACCTAGCAGAAAATCTCTTGTTTTCATACGATAAACATGAAGAAATAGAGCTGTCCATTAAATCGAGTGTAAGAAATCTTCATGCAGATGTTGCCGTGAACTTAGGTCTGCTCACAGCCGAATTGATTACGAACTCCATCAAACATGGTGATCAACCTGATAATGGGAAATTTAAGATTGATGTGTCCCTTGAAATCAAAGAAGAACTTGTTTCGTACAGTTATATGGACAATGGAAAGGGAATAGATAAAGAAGGATCAATTGAGGTCGGAACAAGCTTTGGAATTAAGTTGATTCGATCGATCATTAAGAAAATGAATGGGGTTGTAATTAAGCCAACTAACGTCACAGCTGGATTTAAGCTATTCTTTGAATTTACAAGTAAGCGAAATGAGTAAAGGAAATATCATAATCGTGGAGGATGAATTTATTATCTCAGACGATCTTTCAGCGACATTGGAAGAATGCGGCTATACAGTTGTAGGAGTTGCAGAAAACGTTGACGAGTTCCTAGCATTGATTCGTGGAAATGAGGTAGATTTAATACTCTTGGACATCAATCTAAATCAACCTGTAGATGGAGTTCAAATTGCACACATAATTAACACTGAGTATAAGAAGCCATTCGTATTCGTGACCGCTTTTACTGATTCAGCTACCATCGAACGTGTGAAGCATACGAATCCCTATGGATATGTTTCGAAGCCTTACAATGATATTGACTTGATGATAACTGTGGAGCTTGCACTTAGCAAATTCAAATCGAAAACAGCAGCTTCCACCAAAGTTGATTCAGGATCAAAATCAGTTGAAACCCTTTTTATCAAGACCAAAAAAGGGCTGGAAAAGATCAACATTGCTGATATTCGTTGGATTGAAGCCTATGACTATTACTCATACATTCGTCTAGAAGAAGAGAAAATACTCGCAACTGTTACTCTTAAAGAGCTGGAGAAGAAGGTTGAGGGTACATCCTTTGTGAAAGTTCATCGTAAGTACTCCATTAACTTTAACCACCTTGAAAAAGTGATTGGTAATCAAGTCGAGATTGCTGGAGAACTGATCCCAGTAAGCAGGATCCACAAAGAGGAATTATTGAAGAAACTCAATCTTCTCTGATTCGTTCCCTGACGAATACCTTCCATTCACTGTAAATTCGTGTCACTCACTTACTTTTTTTTCTCAAGCGAGATTGCTCATCTACATTTGGTTCATAACAAAATCAAAACAGATGAAAAAAATTATTTTAGCAATTGGAGCAGTATCGCTACTAGTAGCATGCAACTCAAGCAATGATGTCGCGGACATCGAGGAAAACACTGAAGATGTAAGCGTAAAAAATGACGAACAGCATTTAGCTTTTACGAGTTACTCTTTACTGACAGATTACACTAAGAATCCTGAGGAGTTCATTAAAAGTCTCAAGGGGAAAAAAATTAGTATCTCGGATGTCATAATCAAGTTCGGGCAAACTGATATTATTGATGGTCAAAAGGTCATGTGGGGAGAAGGCCCTGGCTACATTGAGACTCTCTCAGATAATGTCCAAAGTAATTTCCTTGATTATTCGGCACCTGATGATGGTGTGACGATTGTTGTTGACGGAAAAGAAATGGCTGCGAACAGCAAACTGCCCAATATTTTAAATCTCGTAAAGCTCAATCTAGATGATAATATGGAGATTATCGAGCTAGAGACAACAAAGGATGGTGATCAGAGCATCTATACATATCATACCCAAATAACAATCGATGTTAATGGGGATGATCTAGAAGCATCAGGAGCAGGTATTAAAATTAATGGAGGATCAGTAACATCCATCAAAAACTTTTAATCGGAAAAATCACATTGTCTTTTCATCTACCGGCTAGCTCGTAACCGGGTGACGCTGGTGATGGAAGATAAAAATATAAGATTATGAAAAAGAAAATACAACAATTCATCATCGCCTCTTGTTTATTTGTTCCATCAGTTAATGGACAAGATTTACAAGAAGTAGTAACAGAAAACTTCGATGATAATACTTTAAGCTGGGAAATATACAATGGATCAGAGTATAAAAACAGCAGCACTATTCAAGGAGGAAAATATATATTAACGAATAGCTCAACTGAGAATAATGCCTACTTCGTAAATACACGAGATTATGACGTAGAAAAACCTTTTACAATCGAAGCTCAACTAAAATTCAACAAAACTGATGGCTCGATTGTGTTCCTTACAAACTTTGAAGACTGGGATTCTCCATTCTATGGACTAGGAATCAGGGGTGATGTTGCTGCTCCAGTCTTTCACAACGGGAATCAATATGCAAATGGAGGTGCCTACGAAAAGTATATTAAGAACTCAGATTTTAAGCAAAAAGGAAATTCCATTAAGTTAAAAGTAGAATGCAAATTGATCGACGATGGTCCTTACAATCATCAGGAAATGACTTA
This sequence comes from Crocinitomicaceae bacterium, assembly GCA_047621865.1. Classification (GTDB taxonomy): domain Bacteria; phylum Bacteroidota; class Bacteroidia; order Flavobacteriales_D; family Crocinitomicaceae; genus UBA4466. The sequence continues at coordinate 5,631 of JBLHON010000238.1, forward strand.
TTATGTCAATGGAATTGAAATTGCTGTAGATGACAATTCGCATATGTTCGAAAGTATGAAGAAATTTGGTTTTCAGCTTACAGGAAATACAGAAATCGAGGTAGATTACATCAAAATTCAAGGTACACCTATCGTAAAAGAGCTCCCTAATGTAACGCAAGTTTCGACTTCTCCTCTTGGAACATCGGCCTCTGGATCGACAGAGATCAAAACGATCATGGCAGGTGAAGCAATCTATGCCAAAGTATTTATGAATGAATCATT
>JBLHON010000239.1:0-5873 GCA_047621865.1 Crocinitomicaceae bacterium
TGAACAATTTTAAATGAGTTGTTCGCTTCAACAACTGCAGGCTTCACATAGCATCCAGACTCATATCCTTCTCCTTCGTAAACTCCACCTTCTACAAGAATGTTTCCTCCTTCGGCTTTTGCATCTTCCAATGCTTTCAAATATGCATTCACTGCATCATGATCGATAAGTGGTCCAACGTGATTATTTTCATCCAATGGATTTCCAACTCTCAATTGTCCGTATGCATTTACAATAGCATTAACAAATGTATCATAAACATCTTCGTGTATAATTAGTCTTCTTGTTGAAGTACAGCGTTGTCCACCAGTACCAACTGCTCCAAAAACTGCTCCCGGAAGAACGATTTTTAAATCGGCTGATGGTGTTACAATGATTGCATTGTTGCCTCCTAACTCTAAAAGCGATGTTCCCAAGCGAGCGCCAACTGCTGCACTTACAGATTTACCCATACGAGTAGACCCTGTAGCAGAAACTAGAGGAATTCTCGTATCATTTGACATCAAAATACCCAAATCAGCTCCACCGATAACCACTCCTGAAACTCCTTCTGGAACTCCATTCGCTTCGAAAACTTGTTTTGTAAGTTCTTGACAAGCAATTGCCGTAATTGGTGCCTTTTCAGATGGCTTCCAAATACACACATCACCACAAACCCATGCAAGTGCTGTATTCCAATTCCAAACGGCAACTGGGAAGTTAAATGCTGAAATAATTCCAACGATTCCACGTGGGTGATATTGCTCATACATTCTGTGTCCTGGACGTTCAGAATGCATTGTAAGACCGTGCAATTGACGAGAAAGCCCTACTGCGAAATCACAGATATCTATCATCTCCTGTACTTCACCCAACCCTTCTTGGTATGATTTCCCCATTTCGTAAGAAACCAGTTTCCCTAATGACTCTTTATTTTCACGTAATTTAGTCGCCAATTGACGAACTATTTCACCACGAGCTGGAGCAGTCCACTTTCTCCATTCTTTAAATCCTTCTTGCGCTTTAAGAACAACAGCTTCGTAATCCACCTCAGTAGCAGATTTTACGCTTGCAATAACTCTTCCGTCAACCGGAGAGATGGAATCGATTTGTTCACCACGCGTATTGAACCAATGACCACCTGTAGAGGCTCCATTGTTTACTGTTTCAATATTTAATTGAGCGAGAATATTTTTAATACCAAGGTCTGTTAATACTTCAGCCATGAGATTTAATTTGTTAATTATTAGTTTACAGCACAAAATTACGTTAATATTTTCATTTATCGGGGGTTTAACAAGGATTAACGGGATTAGGATTGTGTTGGTTTTTATCAGAAAGTAGTGATTGGGCCATGGTCTAAGTTGACGATAGTAACAATTGAGGCTTAGCGCTTATTCATTTACTCAAGATTGACTTGAATATCAGACAGAGATTATTTCGCAAGGGCTACCACAATGGCACGAAGGGCACAAGGAAGAGCTAAGTGGTGTGCATAATGGATTCATTAAAATGAATCGTCGGCTCGAAAACGATCAAATCCAAAAGTGAAGCCATCTAATAATCGAATAATCTGAAGGCGCGCTCCTACGCTGAAGCTTTCTCCGGCGGCCGAAGCCTCTGGCGAAGGACTCGGCGAAAGAGTAAGCCGTGTCCATATTTCCTACATGTATCTAATCTTAATGGAAACCTTCTTATCTTCCGTGAAACTGAATTTAAATTGATGGAATTTTGGTTTACTCCAGCCAGTATGATAATAATCGGAAAATCCGAAACCTTCAGTTGGTATTAACCAGCTATAATCCATTTTTTTGTTGCTGTTTTCATCATCTAACAGGGCAAGACCATAAGTGCCTGGTTTCAAATCCTTGAATTTATAGGTCAGATTATGATCCTGTGCATCTGCCTTGGAGACATAGACTTGTTTATATGGTGTTTCCGCACCAAAACTTGTTTGATTTCGATAGACTTGTAGCTGAATTCTGCCTTTTTTGCTGCGAATATTTTTTACTGTTACAGTCAGGGTTATGCTCTCATCAGAGGGTGCTATCCCAGACGTTGACAGGAAAGATCCACTGATCCAAAGAATAAGAAGTGCAAGAATACTTCTGAAGAATTTCATCTTACCAAGATACAATTTATTAAAACCAATCATCACATTTTTCACCATGGCTCGATGAGAATTTCCGAATTTAACCAGATTCAATCCTTCAAGTAATGAGATCATTCCTATTTATTGCGTTTACTATAGTTTCCTCCTTCACTTTCGCGGGAGATCAAGACTCACTTAAAATTGCCGAAGTTGAGACGGTAATTCAACAGTTATTCAAAGCAATGCAAGATGGAGATTCCACCTCTGCTCGAATAGTATTTCATGTAGACGCAAGGTTGATGTCTGCTTTTGAATCAAAGGAAGGTCCGAAAGTTCACGATGAGCCAGTGGTCAATTTTCTACATGCAATTGGCACTCCCCACGATGAAACCTGGGATGAACGTATATCAAATCTCATCATTCAGGTAGACGGAACATTGGCTCAAGCATGGATGGATTACAGCTTTTATCTCGATAATGGATTCAGTCATTGTGGGGTCAATGCAATGCAATTCGTTTTATTTAGACAATCGTTGGCAGATAATTCAACTCATAGACACTCAGCGTCGTGAAGATTGTATTCAAGAATAACATGCGCGGAATAAAACGTTTATATTTATAGGTCTAACATTAAAAATTATTTTCATTATGACTACACCCAATCCACAACCACAGGTAGGCGCAATTCAAGGTAATATTTCAGATTACGTCCGTCTACCTAAAGTCTCTGTTCATAATCCAAATTGGCCTGCAGCCGATGACCTTTATGATAGTGCTGCACCTACATTCGTATCAGTTAAGCCACAAGTTATACCTGAAGGAACGGTTATTTATCGGGTGTATGGAGGCGCTTCAAATTCTGTTGGATATTTTTGGTCATTCACAAAACCACCAAAGACTTTGGCAGATTGGAGAGCTGAGGATGCTGTCGAGTTAAGTTGGAATGAAGGAAACGAATGGGAACAAGGAACAGTGAAAGCTGGAGGGGCTAAAGCATGGGTTGGTCCTGCAGCAGCACAACCAGCTCAAGATACAAATGACAATCCACTTCCAGGATGGCTTCTCCCAGGAGGCGCAACTCAGATCAATATAGTTTCAACAGATGATCTTGATATTCTTAAGCTTGGCAAAGAAGATTGGGGGTAGCCAATACTAACTTAACTTCAATTGATCTAGCAAATTTACATTCAGCTAGATCGAAGATCTCATTAAACTAAGGGAGTTGGTCTATGACTAGCTCCTCTTTTTTTATTTTGGGATAAACCACAAGCAGCGCACAAATTATCACGAAGTTCTTGGCGATGTATTGTCCCAATAAAGTGGGTGAGAAGATTGTGTCATTAAAGGTATGCTCTGGAAATACGAAAAGTGGAGTTAGGGTGAGTAACATATGAAATATTGCTGCGGAAATAACTAGTTTTCGATACACTCCTAGCAGGATAAATAGTCCTAATCCAACCTCAAAAATAGCCAGTAAGATTATTGAGACGTTTGGTGGAATCACGCCGAGGCTTAGCATATCAATTGTTTCCTTGGCGATTTCTTCAGCGGGACTCAAATCTGGAAAAAATTTTAGGATGCCAAAGTAAATGTAGATAAATCCAATACTTGATAGCAACAGTCTCTTTTCGTTAAATTTAATCCTTCCCATAATGCTTGCTTTGTACTAAGACAAATTACCGAGCAATAAGTTTAATGGGGAATTGATTAATCCTCAGAATCCATCTTGGGCGATCCTTGCCATAGCCAGTATACGCCAGCTACCAATGCCCCTGTAATCGTAGAAACTAGGTACAACCACAAATGTTCTGTATGCCCAGAAACTACTGCTGGGGCTAAACTTCGCGCTGGATTCATGCTCGCTCCGGTAATAGGACCTGCGTACATTGCTTCCAATAGTACTACTCCCCCAATCGCGAGTGGGGCGAAATATTTTTCAGCTTTGCCTCCAGTTGTTGTCAAGAGTATAACAAGCATCAGCATGAAGGTCAGGATAAATTCCAGGACAAAACTTTGTGTTTCAGAACCAGCAGGAAGTGTGGATCCGAGGTACTCGTTCTCTGGGAAAAGCAGCAGCAGAGTGAGACTTGCCAAAAACGCTCCTGCAGTTTGGAAGACGATATAGGGAATCAATTCTTTGACAGGATGCTTCTTGAGCACTACTAGGGTAATTGTTACAGCTGCGTTCATATGCGCGCCTGATATTCTGCCATAGGCGAAAATCATAATGGCCACGATGAGCCCCCACGAAATGGCAACACCAACATGCGTGATTGCACCAGCTTCCTCTGCGTTAATCACCATAGCTCCCGTTCCGCAAAAAACGAGGAAAAAGGTGGCTACAAATTCTGCTACGTACTTTTTCATAAGTATGCTGATACAAATTCTTTACAATACACTTTAATCATTTCTCGCACCCGTTGGAACTCACCTGCAATTTCCTCATCTGTGCCTTTGAATTTAGGTGGGTCAGGAAAATTCTGATGGAACTTCACAGCATCTGAAGGGAAGTAAGGACAACGTTCTTTAGCATTATCGCAAACAGTGATTATATAATCGAAAAGCTGATCATTATACTCATCAATATTGTTTGATGTATAGGCTGAAATGTCTATTCCATCCGCTTTCATTGTTGCAATTGCCTTTGGATTCACTCCATGGATTTCGACGCCAGCAGAAAACACGTGTGTTCCTTTAGGAGCGAAATATTCTAGATATCCATGCGCGATCTGGCTTCGACAACTATTTCCAGTACAGAGAACTAATACATTCTTCATATTCGTTTCAATTCAATTTTAGCAGCAGCCTGATCCAGGTTCACAATTATTCGATTCCGTTTTGATTTCAGAAAGCTGAACTTTCACTTTTTCCTCACGTTCTAAGGGCATGCAGCAAGCAGAAGCATCCTCATTCGTGAATTTTGGATCGTTAAATTCAACATCCTCGTGAAAATAATAGATCTCCCACTGTAAACCATCTGGATCATCCACCCAAAATTTATCTTGAACAGCATAACAGCAGGAAGTACCAATTTCTTCACTTGTTACAATGCCTTGTGATCGCGCAATTTCCAGTCTGCGTTCCATCTCTTCTTTCGAACCAACTTGAATTCCAACATGACCGAAATTCGATTGAACTCGTTCACGATTCTCAATAAATGAGATGATCAATCCTGGTTCTGTCAGTTCGTACTTCGCGTACCCCTTCTTCACTTTTGAAGCTGACTGCCCAAAAAAGCTGGTGTAAAAATTAACTGTTGCAGCTAAATCACTCACATAAAGTGAAATGTGCATTCTAGGAAAAACTGTTTCTTTCATCTTTTGAATTTTGTTTGTCGTAATCTTAATTAGCAGCAACCCTCATTGGCATCCACTGAATCGAGTAATGCGCTCAAGGTGTCTTTTACACGCTCCCATGTTTCATTATTAATACAATAGCACATGCTCGTTCCATCAATGGTCCCTTTAATCAACCCAACTGTTTTCAACTCTTTCAAATGCTGAGAAATTGTTGATTGCGCCAATCCGATTTCAGTGACTAATTCGCCACAAATACAGGTTTTTGAGCGAATGATCGATTGAAGAATCGCAATACGTGCTGGATGCCCCATCACTTTGAGGATTTGTCCAAGTTCTACTTGTTCCTGCGTATAATTCTCTGTTTTGGTAATGCCCATTACTTAAATTGTATATCGCAATATTACGATTAACTTCTCTAAGAAACAAATTCGCCCGCGCTCATTTAGCATCCTGATGCTTCTTCCATAAAAAAATGGGTTCCGAACTCAGAACCCATTTAATAA
>JBLHON010000240.1:0-5868 GCA_047621865.1 Crocinitomicaceae bacterium
GATTCTGAATACCATGTTCTGACACTGTGAGCTACATAGTTGAGTTTATGCAAAGCTGAGATATTATTGGGATATTGACTTGCCATGATAGGAGAGTGCGAGACAGAAACCCATGTGTAGTTGGATTCCAAATATGGAGAAGAACTGCCTCCCAAAGAGTCTGTAGTCCATGGTCCATCAGGATGAGTGCTACCTACCTTTGGAACTGGTGCCATCGATCCAATTGGTTCAATATCTGAGGCTACTTGAACAGGAGCCACTTCTTTTTCTACCTCGACAGGAATTATTTCTACAGGAACTCCTCCAGGTCTACTGCTGGCAAAATAGCTCGAATCTGGTTTGAATTTATAAAGTTCAACATGACAGACTCCATTGATCATCATACCAACAGTATCGCGAACGAGGGTTATCGTAGATTTTTTATCTGAATCAATTGTTGAACCTTCCGTGTACCAAATTCCTTCAAAATTCCCCGTTTGACTGAAGAGCAGAACTGGAAAAATAAGGGTGGCAAGAACGATTAGCGATTTCATGAGTTTTATTCTTCTATGTTCCAGAAGCGAAAAGGTAAACATGGATCGCTTTTAGGAATACTATTGCACGGTAATTCTTCCTTTGGAGAACATCCACGGCGGCATGTGATAGTTGATTTTTTTAGTTTCTCCTTCTTGAATCTCGATGTTTACATGATTGGCCCCACACATAGATCTCCATAGGTATGGGAAATAAATATGAATCGTATGTTTGCCAGGGGTTACGTCAAAAGAGCTAGTTCCCCATTTTTGAGTATGCCGAACATTATTAATTTCTATGACTGGCGTTACGAAAAAAAGAAACCATGCCAATGGAAAGAATCCCGTTTTAATTTCTACTTGAGTTTTCATAGGTGTATTAAGTTTACTTGATCGTTGATGAGTTGCTTCTAAAGATAGCAGCAACTTTTAGTTAATGGCATCTCTGTCAAAAGAATCCAAATCCAATTTTCGCCCGCAATGCAACTCTGAACCTGGGCTCAGAATAATTTTCATATGGCTCTGGAGCACCAATCAAAAAGCTGACCTCATCTTGGACAATTTTAACATGATTGTAATAAAATCCTAAGAAGAATTCAGGAGAAAAAGACATTTTGCGAATTCTCACATCTCGTGTATGACGCCTGCTTAATCCAATATTTATCTGTGGCCCCAATCTATAAAAATTCAATTCGCGCAAATTCTGATTCGTCACATTCGTCTCTTCATTTTCATAAATGGTGAGGACTGTTGATCCAGTATATTCTTGAAAAAACATACCAGCTTCAACGAAGGCATAATCTAGTAGATCATTTCCACCAGAAAATGGATACCACCTTGCCATGAGGCTCGACCGATTTTTAGAAGTTCCGATTAATTCTGCTTGCTGAAACTTCCCAGAAGTAACAGTTGACTCTGATGTTCCAAATGTATAATAGGTGGTCTTTCCATAGGTTCCGACTAGGTGAAGTGAATTACTAAGACGATATGTCAATTGGAGATCTAAGTCGTAGGATTTTGGTTCTAGAAAGAATTTTAGAGAATTTAAAGCTTCCGTTTTTAGGTAGAATAGATGCCCAATTTTAACCGTTTCAGGTTCGATCTCTACTTTATCTTGAGTGTTATTAGTCGAGTCTTGACCAAAGCAGATAGCGAATGGAAACACGAATAATGCACTAAAAATGATTCTGTACATTTTGAGCATAGTTGTGTAGCTTTGGAAGCGCTATAGAGTGTGTAGAACTTCCATCATCTAAAGATAAGAAAAACCAAAAGCAAGATTGATCTTCTTTTCTGGAATTGATCATGCCATGTGCGTTTGCTGAGTACACTCTTTTTAGCTCAATCCATTCTACTATAAAGAAAAAAGCCCATCTTGGAATAATTATTGTGGATTTTTGAAAATGAAGATCAAAAAACGTGGGATATAAATGAGAGCAGCACTTGTTGGAGTCTTTATTTTGTTGGTACTGCCAGCATTTTCTAATGGAGAAAGCCCGTTGGACAAGGCGATCGAGCAGCAAAACTGGAAGAAAGTTTTCAAAATTGTGTCTCGTGAAATTAATGGAACTAAACTACCTGAAGGAGTTTATAATGCTGTGTTTGACTCTCTCGTTTCAACCTTCAAATCTTATGAATGTGTTGTAGATGCAGAGTGGACCAAGTGTGGTGCAAAAAAATTAATCTATCCAGGACAGGAAACAATCGCCTTACGTTTTGCAACCCCGAGTGGAGAAGTTGAAAAGACATTTCTTTTACACACGTCCCTTTATAGAACCCATATTCGAGTACTTGGTTTGCGCATTCGAGTTCCAAAAATTGAGCGAGAGGAACTTGTCTGTCTGTTTATGCGAGATGTTGAAGAAGGCAGCATGATCGAGTCTATGAGAAAAGTGTGTGTCTGGGAAAAAGAGCAAGCACGAAAGCGTAAACATAATTCTAAAGTTTATATCAAAGCACGAATTATTGATGGACCAGAGGAAAGGACTTTCCCTCCATTGGATTTTTCATGTGATTCGAGCATGCTGAAAATCGAGTTTAGTGCTACAAATACGACCGAGGAAAGCTTAAAAATGTATTGGCCATCAAATGCAACAACTAGTGATCCATTGTTTCGAATTAGCATGCATGCATCAAAACCAGCATTGAACATGTACGAAGACACGACTTTGTACCAGCACGAATATAAGATACTGGTTCTTCAGCCCAATGAGACAGTGAAATCTGTTCATTATATCGTCGGCAATAGAATTGACGAAACTGGAATTCAACATTTGTTCAATCCAGATCAAATGACAGAAATTCAAACTCATTCAGGTAAAAAGGGAACAGTGAGAATTTCTTTTTCAGCTGTTAAAAATGGAATGAGCTGGGATCAAGATCCAATTTGGAAGCCTGCTGAGCACGATCGGTTATTTCATTTGGCAGGATATACAGTTATTGATGATTGCGAGTGATGCCTGAGAATCCTAACTCCACTTATGTGCTATTCACTCTCTCAAGAACTTGCAGTCTCACTGTCTTCCAGTCTACTATTCTGTTCGTTCTCCAAGAGCAATTCCTAGACCAAATCCACCACCAAATGCCCAAGGAAATCCACCCGCTTTTCGAGTCTCTGCGAAGAGGGATAAAGTGACCCTATCTTTTAGGAGATAGGTGAATTCAGTACCAAATGAACAGGCATAACGAATGCACGATTGATCAGTATCCAAATTTTTAATAAAGTCAATGCCAAGAACATTTGCATAAGGCGAGATGTCCCATGAATTTCCAATAGGTGCATGAAAACTGATTCCATCAGGTAGAGCGAGAAGCAATAGACCCCCAATGATTCCAGCTCCCATCTTCGTTGTTGAATCACCATCACTTCCCCTTTGCAAACCCCAAAGCATGAGAAGAGGTCCACCAATAAGTCCCATTGGTCCATGCAATTGTCTTACATTATCGTTTCTTTTATGGAGATCAAAGTTCCATTTGAGCCCAACATACTTTCCAAGAAAAATTTCAGGCTGAATTGAAAAGCAGGAATAAGTAGTAGTGTCTTGAGTTCCTATACTAGCAGCGAAAGAAATTTGAGCCGCATGTCTGGTTAATTGAGCGGAAACTGTGGTAGTAAAGAATAAAAGAAGTAGAACAATAATTAATCTCATGTGTAATAATTTAAGAAGGTGATTCTTTGTAAAACTGTGCTGTACCACTATTTTTGAATGATTTCAGCTCATTGCAGATCTAACAAAAGTAAAGAATTTTCAATTGGACGCTGTGCTAAACAATTCTTCTACCCAATCATTTACCAAGCAATCCATGATCAAGTGGACTCGTGCCTCATCTGAATTATTGACAATTTCATGTGTGATGTCAAAATTACAATACCAACAATCTCCAGCTTCCATTTTTACTGGGTTATTGTTCAGTAAGAGCTGCACATCAGGATTTGTCTCAACTGGAATATGCAGTCGAACTTTTCCATTTTCAAAGCTACAACCCATATCTCGATGAGGTCTAATACTCGCTCCCGGCTTCAAAGTATGAACTCGAAATGTTTCTTTCTTACACTGAAATGTTTCGAGTATTGAGAGGATATAAGGACATTTTTTTAGTGCTTCGTTCGGTAAAAAATCCGGAGCTTTATCAGGTCCTCCAATGGGTTCTATAAGATGCTTACAAAGCAGAGTGTCGAATTCAACACTCGTATTGGAAATATCATAATATGCCTCTCTCGAAAATTGAGCAAGTTCTTTTTTGATCTCAGCTGTATCAAATTTGAAGGGAAGTTTTAATGAGTCCATTTAGTGGTGTAAAGCGATTATTCGATCTTCCGGAATTCATATCAGTTCTAGACCGATTTAGGGGTATGCTCCTTTGTTAAAGCTACGGCGAAAGCGTTCGAGAACGACATGAATAGACGAGGTAGTTCTCGAACGCTTTCGCCGTAGCTTCAGCGAAGGAGCATATGAGCAGAGCTCTACTCGAACTGACACCTCGCGTGTCCTATCATCTAACCTTTTTCATATTACTATTTGTTCTATCAATCTGTCACCAAATATAATTCTTTATAGTTGAATTGAAGAAGCATGATTCAGTCGAATTTACGAATCTAAAAATCCAATGATCCAATGATCCTTCTCTCAAAAGATCTTCCCTGGATTCAAAATCCCATTAGGATCAAATACAGCCTTTATCGACCTCATCAATTGCAAACTAGTTTCGGAAAATGCAATGTCCATATAAGGACGCTGAACGAGTCCAATCCCATGTTCACCAGAAAGTGTACCTCCGAGCTTAACAACTTCTGTAAAGAGCTCACGAATGGCAATAGGAAGTTCTTTATTCCACTGCTCATCGCTTAAGTCTCCTTTGATTATGTTCACATGGAGATTTCCGTCACCAGCATGTCCATAACAAACAGATGTAAATCCATATTCTGCCCCAATTCGTTTGATGTGCTTGAGTAATGTCGGCAACTCAGAGCGTGGCACTACTGTATCTTCTTCCTTGTAAATTGAGTTTGCTTTGACTGCTTCTCCCACAGATCGTCTGAGCTTCCATAATGCATCTTTTTGCGCTTGTGAATCTGCGAAAAGAATCTCATCCGTTTCATAGCGATCAAGAACCTCCATGATTTTGGTGCAATCTGCCAGCAAAACTTCTGGGTCGAAACCGTCCACTTCAATCAATAAGTGTGCGGCGTGATTTTCGCCAATTGCAACAGTAGTATCGCCAATAAATTCTTGGGTCCATATTAGTGCATCTCGCTCCATGAATTCCAATCCACTTGGCGTGATTCCTTCTCTAAAAATGGCTCCCACTGCTTCACATGCCTTGGCTGCATCATAGAAAGGTACAAGCAATAATAAATCATGCGTAGGATGTGGGATGAGCTTTAGTACGATTTTAGTGATCACAGCAAGTGTGCCTTCTGAACCTGTGATCAGCTGTGTCAAATTATACCCTGTCGCATTTTTCAAGACATTCGCTCCAGTCCAAATGATTTCTCCCGAAGGAAGTACCACTTCTAGGTTCAAAACATATTCATTTGTCACGCCATATTTCACGGCTTTTGGTCCTCCAGAATTCTCAGAAACATTCCCGCCAATAAAACAGCTGCCCTTACTGGCTGGATCTGGTGGATAGAACAATCCCTTTGCCTTTACAGCCTCTTGAAGTACCTGTGTTATAACACCTGGTTCAGTTGTCACTTGATGATTGTTTTCATCAATTTCCAGAATCGTATTGAACTTTTCCATGGAGAGAGCAACACCTTGATGTACAGGAATTGCTCCACCACTCAGCCCAGTTCGAGCGCCTGAAGGTGTGACGCAAATAGATTGGGCATTGCAGTAACTGAGAATTTTAG
>JBLHON010000241.1:0-5863 GCA_047621865.1 Crocinitomicaceae bacterium
GGATTGAGATGTGTGTGAACGGATGATGTAGCTGGAAGTAAAGTGCTCGTTAACTCAAGAAATCCTATGAGAAAACACGTGTTTTTATTGCTGTTCTTACTGATAGACGCATTTGCGTTTTCACAACCAACTAATTCTTTTTTTGTCGTGCATGCTGATCCAGGAGAACCTAATGGGGTCATCTTTTCGGATTTAGTTTCATTGGTGGATACAGCCAATAGTTTTGGTGTTAAACTCACGATCGAATTTTCAAAACCATGGTGTGATACAATCATTAGTTCAAGTTCATATTTGGCACTAGTGAGGCGATGGCAACTAGGTGGTCATGAGGTAGCAGTTCATCATCATGATTATGCTCACCCAGCATGGGATGGCTATTCGAATACTCCAACTCACCCACCACACCCTTCAGCCATTCCGTATATTGGCAGCATGACGGCAGTTTACAATGCTACCGATCTAGTTTGTGGAGATTCCTTGTGCTTGACTATTGGAACTGGTCCTGACAGTCTAGAATCTGTCACTGATTACAATGGCGATTGGATCTACAAAACAGATGGATCACTCAATGATACCAGTGCGTTCAGCGATGTGACCCAGTTTCAATTTGGTCCTTATGAAGTATGTGGACTTTCCTATACTTTTCTCGAGAATGCATCAGATAATTCGGGCATTCAAGGTCTTTTCGACGCAAGTACTAAATCTACATGTGGGGTTGTAACTCATGTGTGGAATTGGGCAGCCAACAAGCCCTTGTATGTTGCTTGGTTGACTTATATCAGTGCTAAAACACCCGGGCAATGTAAATCTGTCAGGCAGATAATTCGAGAGAGTGGATGTACTCTTTCTGTTGGCATTGATAATACAGCTATTGATTCATCACCCATAAATCTTTATCCCAATCCAACCAATGGAAATGTGAGAATCGAATTTGGAGAAACTGCCGTGCAAACCATTGAAGTATTTACGCTTGATGGACACTTAATTTATCACTCAGACGTACAGGATAACGCTATTTATTCTGATGTAGATTTCAGCGAATATTCCAAAGGTGTTTATCTTATTATGTTGAAGACACCTAGTAGTAGAGTCACCAGAAGAATAATCAAACAATAATGTGTGATCTGGGAATGAGGACTAAGGGAAAATACTGAAAAATTGCGAGTGCTAATGAAGTCTAACCTGCACAGCTAGCACTATTGTATAGCTGATCTTGGGATTTAAAGGGTAAGAGCATAATACTGCGCTAAAAGGGATCTTTTTGCTTACTTTTTATGCTTTCGCTGAAGCTTCAGCATAGGCGCTTAACCCTTGCAAAAAGTGAGAAGTAATTTTAACCCAAAAGATGAATTTTGTAATCCCCAAAATCATTGGTACATTAACGATTACTAAAATAATTGCTTAAAAATTAAGAGGGATGAATGATACACAAAAAGACACAGTTAAATTAGAACAATGCCCGTGCTGTGATTATTTCACGCTTAAAAAAAGAGCAAATTACGACATCTGTAAAGTATGCTATTAGGAAGATGATGGATTGGACATTGACAGTCTCGATAAACAATCTGGACATAACCACATGGCCCTGCAAGAAGGGCGAGCAAATTTCTTGTCGATTGGTGCATCAGATGCATCTATGCGAGGTCACGTGATTCCAATAGAAGAGAGAGAAAACTATGTACTAGAACTAAGAGCTACGAATAATGGATAGGTGCAATGTCTAGTAGAAGAGGGAAGAGCTTGATGACTGTCAAAGCACTCAGCGAAGAAGCATTGAAGTTGGCGGTTGATAGTAAAGTTGAAGGATAAGTAAACAAGATTGGGTAGTACAATCATACTGATCATATAAATCAGCGTTATCAGCGTGCTATGGTTTGTAGTGATGGGAGGAGTTTAGTGATTCTATAAGGAACGCAGATGGCGCTGATTACGCAGATAAAAAATGATCTACGTAGGCTATCGAAAGTAAAATTGAACGATAAGAAAACGAGATTGGGTAGTACAATCATACAGATCATATAAATCAGCGTTATCAGCGTGCTATGGTTTGTGGTGATGGGAGGAGTTTAGTGATTCTATAAGGAACGCAGATGACGCAGATAAAAAATGATCTACGTAGGCTATCGAAAGTAAAATTGAGTTTTACAATCATCTTGATCATATAAATCAGCGTTCAATTTATAAATATTTACTCGCTTCCCGTTTCGCCAAACCTACCAATCCAGATTGATCTAGATAATCCCTCACGCTCTCAGGATCAAACTTCGAATGCTGACGTAAACTCCACCCAATTGCCTTTTGAATAAAGAATTCCTTGTTCCCTTTAAACTGATCAATCAGGCCAACTAAGAGTTCAAAATCAAGTTTCTCCTTGTACTTCAATTGGAAGATTAAACACGTCCTGTTGAGCCACATATTATCACTTTCACGCCAACGATCTATGACCATTTCTAACTGCTCAGGGAAGCGTTTGAAATAATTGCCAACGTAATTACTCGCAATAAGATCAACAGTATCCCACCATGATTTCGAAACAAGTACGCGCTCTAATTGTTTCCAGTCGTCCAACTCATACTGCTTCACAGGGCGCTTTTTCAATAGATCAATTGCCACCATCTGAAATTCTCGCTCTTCTCTGTCGTAAAGTGCAATAATCAGCTCCCAGAAATCGTATTGGGTTCCTTTTATGGACGCGAACCATTCTTTTTGAATCTGTTCACGTTGTGGTGCCGAAACCCCATAATAGGGAAATAAGCCCTTCATATAAGCAGACATCTTTTTCGCTTGAGCTTCATCTTGAAAAAGTTCAAAACAATCAGTCAAATGCTTAAGATGTGTATTTATTGACATTCCCAACGAATTTAGTTGATCAGCAATTCATAGCAATAATAAGGATGACTTTTTTTGTATTTCAAATAAACGGGACCCAAATCTGAGTAGCCACGATTTTGATAGAACTTTTGATTTCTTGGGTTTTGACTGAAAGTATCCAATCGAATGGAATCATATCCTTCTTCCTTCGCAAAAACTTCAGCATGATCCATTAATTTGCGGGCAATTCCTTTTCCTTGATGATCGGGAAGTACGGCAAGTCTATGAACAACTAAATTCCGTGTACCATCTTCTGTGATCCAATCAATATCCCCATATTCCTCATCCTGTGTCTCATTGAGAACAACAATACCAATGATGGTTTTATCTTCGCGAAAAGTGAAGAGTGTTTGGGTCGATAAATCGCGCTCAATACTTTCATAATCAGGATAATTCTCATCCCATTGATCGATTCCTTGCTCACGCAGGTATTTCCCACATGCTTTTGTCAGCGCAATTATCACCTCGATTTCTTCCCGTTTGCCTCTGGAAATCATTAGTCGATTACGCTTAGTTCTTTTCCTACTTTGATAAAAGCGGCAATCGCCTTATCCAAATCTGCACGTGAATGTGCCGCTGAGATTTGTGTGCGAATTCGTGCTTTTCCTTTAGCTACTACTGGATAGAAGAAACCAATTGCGTAAACGCCTTCTTTGAGCAATGCATCTGCAAATCGCTGAGACAATGCAGCATCATAAAGCATAATAGGTACAATTGGAGAATCTCCAGGTGTGATATCAAACCCAGCGGCAATTACATGTTCTTTAAAGTACTTGGTGTTCTCTTCCAATTTATCACGAAGTTCAGTCGAAGAACTCAAAATCTCAAAAACCTTAATTGAAGCTCCAACAATTGCAGGTGCCAATGAATTTGAGAAAAGATACGGCCGCGATTTCTGACGTAACATGTCAATCACTTCCTTTTTACCAGTTGTATAGCCACCCATTGCTCCTCCAAGTGCTTTTCCAAGCGTTCCTGTGATGATGTCAACACGATCTAAAACATTACAATATTCGGGAACTCCACGACCTGTTTTGCCGATAAATCCAGCAGAATGACATTCATCTGTCATCACAAGTGCATCATATTTATCTGCTAAATCACAAATTTGATCCATTTTGGCAATGTCACCATCCATGGAGAATACGCCGTCTGTAACAATCACTCGGAAACGTTGATTCTGAGCTGCTATCAGTTGTGCTTCCAGATCTTCCATGTCTGAATGCTTGTAACGATAACGTTGTGCCTTACACAGTCGAATTCCGTCAATAATAGACGCGTGATTCAATGCATCAGATATAATCGCGTCTTCAGCTGTAAAAAGGGGTTCGAAAACTCCACCATTTGCATCGAAAGCAGCAGCATATAGAATTGTATCTTCTTTCTCGTAGAAAGCAGCAATTTTTGCTTCTAGTTCTTTATGAATGTCCTGAGTTCCACAGATGAAACGTACAGATGACATTCCAAATCCATGAGAGTCGAGTGTGTCTTTTGCAGCTTGAATAACTTCTGGATGAGAAGATAATCCAAGATAATTGTTGGCACACATGATTACAACATCTTCTCCTGTGCTTACATGTACATTTGCTCCTTGTGGAGTTGTGATGACGCGCTCGCGTTTATAGATTCCAGCTTCTTCAATTGCTTTTAATTCAGACTGAAGATGCTCTTTCATTTTACCATACATAGACCTGCGATTTTAATGTGGTAAAAGTAAGAAAAAGACGACAGATTAACGGAGAAGATTTACAGGTCCAAAGAACTCTTTCACTTCATAGCAAAGCTGATGAGGGATATTGATTAGGTTGCACTCGTCATTTCCTATTTTTACTGGAAAGATTAGAATATCTCAAGGGTTATCCCTAACTTTTGGACATCCATTGTGCAGATTATGAGCCTATTCCATCTTCTTATTGTTGCTGCTTTCGGCATGTTCTGCTCACGTGCCCAATCTCAGATAACCAATGTTCCCAATGCATCAGAGCAGCCAAAATGGTTTATGCCAATTATTATCGAAGATGCCACGCAAGCTCGAGATACTATCTATCTTGGCTCTGACCCTAATGCTTCATCCGCTATTTACGATCCAAATTTTGGAGAAATTTTTACTCCAATTGCTAATCCCTCCTCATTTCGAGCAAGTATTTATGAATTTGGAGGAGAGGCATTGAAGGTTCAAATATTGGAAGAGGATTATCTGGAGCTCTCGGGAATTAGTATAGAATGTCACAATGCTATGGGTCCCATAAAAATTTATTGGGACGATATCATGCGTCTGCACAGTGATTCGCTTCCGTTTCCGGCGACAGTGCCTAATGGTCCTCGTGCTCAACTTTTCATTTACCATGATTTTTCATTTGGGCTGATACAAAATCCAAATCACTTCGATTGTTGGCAGGGCGGCGTTCTCATATCTGATACATTAGCTAATGAACCAGCGGTAACTCCAGTAGCAGATACACTTTTTATTGACCCTGGATTTCCAGACACAAGCTTACATTTTGGTCTATTTGTTTTTACCTTCACTCATTGGACTGGAGATTGTAGTGTCTTTCTTGAACTGGATGAATTGACATCTCATTCGAACTTCGAACTGCTTCCTAATCCCGCAAGAGACCATACAACAATTCGAATGTCGGAATCAACCAATGGTCCCGTTTTTATTCAAATTCTGGATGGATTGGGAAGAGTTGTTCAAGAAATTGAGGCACCAAGTGGAAGCTCTGAGATCGAATTGAATTTAAGTGATTATAAGCCTGGGGTGTATTATGTCAAGCTAACATCTGAAGAGTCGAGTACAACCAAAAAACTACTTGTGAACTAGTTAGACTCAACGATCCTAGAAGAAAAAACCGCCTTAATGGAGAAGATTTACATGTCCAAAGAACTCTTTCACTTCATATCGAAGATTCGTAACGACAACTTTGTAAATATAAGTGCCTGATTGAACTTGACTCCCTCTGTACGTTCCATCCCATCCAGTAAAAATATC
>JBLHON010000242.1:0-5819 GCA_047621865.1 Crocinitomicaceae bacterium
AAAAGTCTCAGAATAAACAGCAACTCCACCTATAGAACCTTGCTGAATTGTCAATCTCATACCGACAGCTTGATTGTTTAAAATAATGCCACCGCCATCTCTAACAACAGCTTGGTATTTGAACGCTTCTGGTGCTTGACCAAAAGAGCTTAATGCTATTGCAAATGCAATGAGTGTGAGTAATGTAGTTTTCATAGTTTGTTATTTAAGGTGATTAGTGTGTCTTAACTAGTTTGAATGTCTTTACTTTTTCTTGGTTCTCATTTCTAAGAACAAGTGAATATGAACTTGGAGCAAATGTGCTAACATCAATTCCTGTTTGTAATGCGTTTAGTTTGTTCTCAGCTACGATTCTTCCAGTAGCATCGTAGATTATATATGATACATATTCAAAACTCTCTGTTTGGATATACAGCTCAGTCCCCATAGGGTTAGGATAAACTGTAGCTTCAAAATTCTGTTCGTGGTTATCTACTCCCAAGAAGTTCCAATTGGTTTGATGAAAGCCTTGTGTTAAGTCATTGGTTCCATCTGTCCCCGTATTGATAACAACTTCTCCAATAGTGAAGTCAATGCTTCCGCTGGCATTTGTGTAAGAATCTCCTTGTGTTGAGACAACCTCTTGACTGAAAGAAATTGAAGATAGAGCAAGAGCTCCAAATAGTAGTAGTTTTTTCATGGTTGAAATTTGAACCATAAATATAGTTAATTCTCGGTATATGTATCAAACCGTTTTATATCGTTACCAGAAAGAAAACCAGATGATTAAGAACTGTTGTCTTGGATTGAGTTAAACCAAAGAAAAAGCCCTGTATCTCAATTGATACAGGGCTTTCCTTCTCATTGTAGCGGGGGCAAGACTCGAACTTACGACCTTCGGGTTATGAGCCCGACGAGCTACCAACTGCTCCACCCCGCGATATATTCTAAACTCGATTGTTTAGCGAGTGCAAATATAACCTTTCTTTCATGAATCACAAAGAAAACCAAATCAATTCTTGTTACTTTTACAATTCAATCCATTCTGAATAAAAGGAAAGAGCTTATGATCAAACACTTATTATCAATCGCGGCAGGGGTACTTTTAATCACGCTAGTTGGCTGTGAAGATTCTGAACCTAAAGATCCAGAACCAGTTGTGCTCGAGATTCAAGAACCAAAAGCGCAAGAGGAGGTAGAGATTTATTTGGATGAGTTGGATTACAACGATTCAATGGAGACTGGAAATAGCCTCTATTATTCAAGAGGAGAGGGCGAAACATCTGAATCAGTAGAGGTAAAAGTGTACATGAATGATTCCAATCAGGTGGTTAAAATGGAGGAAATTATTGTCGCACCTGGATCCAATACAGTGACTTCGAATCGATTCTATTTTAGAAACGATAAGAAGGTGGCCACAAAGCGATTTTTTCAGGAAAAAGTAGGGGATGAATTTCAGTTTGTGGAAATAAGATCGTTCTATGATGCAGATGAAACAGTTAAAGTTACCAAACGTAGAACTGCTCCATATGAAGAACTTTTGGATGGTGAAATGTTCAAAGTAACTAGAAATGAAGACTGCAAGGCAGATCGAGCATTTCAAATACTGAATCAAGAAGGTGAATTTGTAACGACCTTCCAGGGATTTATTGATATGGGAGGCTTTATCTATTTAATTGTTGGGGAGGACAAGAAAAACGGATTTGCTACTTCTCTGATTGTGCAAATGGTTACTCCATATGTTCAGGAATTAAGAAGGAAAGAAAAGGAAATGATAGGAACGCCACTCGAAGTTCAGTTTGAAACTATCACCGATAGTGGGGGATCTGAACAGATTCTGCACGCGGTACGCAAAAAATAGTAGACAACCCTTCATCCTACGAATTACGCCAATCAACATTTTAGCCCTTAAGTCATGGAGGGCTTTGACTATACTTGTATGCTGCAACGCTTTCGCCCTAGCTATCGAGAAGGAGCATAAATCATCAAGAAATGAAACAAATTAAGTCTTTTCTAACAATCGCTGCCTTTTTGTGCGTCTCCATCTCATGGGGTCAAGACATGAAAGTCAGTGGAACCGTTTACGATACAACTGGAACGAAGCCAATCATGAATGCCATGGCAATGGCTATTCGAATGAAGGATTCACTCTTGCTCGGTTTTGTAAGAACTGATGCAAATGGATATTTTGATATGAAAGGTATTCCTGTGGATACGTTTTCATTGATTATCGAAAGCCCAGGGTACGACGAGAAGATTTATTACATTTTTGGACATGCCGATAATCAGGTGATTGAAATTCCAGCAATTGTGATGCCGACCAAATCACAAGATTTGGATGAGGTTGTCATCTATGCTTACAAAGATCCAATTTACTATAAAGGAGATACCTTGATTTATACAGCTGATTCTTTCGCCACACATGAGGGAGCAGTTGTAGAAGATTTATTGAAAAAATTACCAGGAATCACAGTTGATAAGGACGGGAAAATCACATCTCAAGGACGAGAAATTAGTCAGGTACTTGTGGATGGGGATGAGTTCTTTGGATCTGATCCAACGATTGCAACTAAAAATCTGGGTGCAGACGGAATTGATCAAGTTCAAATCTATGAGAAAGAGAACGACGAGGGGATAGGTGGAGACGATGAAAAAATTCAAGTTCTCGACCTGAAACTTAAAGAGTCTGCCAAGAAAGGCTATTTCGGAAGGATTAGCGGAGCCAGTGATTTTGCGCTGACCCCAATTAATGGAGAACTGGGAACCAACCCTTTCTACGAAGGGGAATTGCTGCTCAACAAGTTTAATGGCAAACAGAAAATTTCCATTTTTGCGCTTGGTTCAAACACGCCGCGTTCACAATTTGGATGGGGAGACATGAAAAAATTCGGCCTCGAAAATGAAACTACATCTGGAAGTAGATGGAATATGGGTGGTTCTTCTGTACCATCGGGAGTTCCACAAACGCTAATGGCTGGAATTTACTTCACGGATAAAATCGGGAAGAAGAAGAAATCGAAAATTGGTGTGAACTATTCGTACTACAACAATTATCTCGATGCAAATTCTGCTAGTCGTTCGCAATACTTCTTGGATACGTCATATGTCACTGACGATTCTATTAGAGCAATCACAAAAGGTCAATCCCATAGAGTCAATTTGAACTTGGAGTTGCAACTGGATTCACTGACTACCTTACAAATTAAACCTACCATATCCTTCGATACTGAAACAGTTGAGAATACAAATATTTCTGACTTCTTTGAATTAACAGGTACTCAAATGCTCGGAACACGAGTAGACAATGATACTGAATCTAAAGGTTATTCAATAGGTGGATATGCCCGTCTGAATCGTAAATTCATGAAGAAGAAGCGAGAATTAGAGGTCAGATATGACATCTCGTTGGACGATAATGAAACGGATGGTTTAATTGATTCTAGAACGGCTTATTATAGTGCTGGTTTATTCAATGACACAACACGTCAGTCGAATGTTAACGACAACTCGAACACAAATCATTACGCGACAATAACCTATCTTGAGCCAATCGGGAAGAAGTTTCAACTTGAATTTGAATACCTCTATCAATATGGATTCAGTACACAGGATAAGAGCACATTCGATTTCAACACAGCTACAAATGATTATTCGATCCTAAATGCTGGACTAACGAACATTTTCGACAATACACGTCAGCAGAACAGAGCGGGAATTCGATTGTTGTATGAATCAAAAAAGCATTCATTCAATATAGGCGGTCGATTCAGAAATATCAATATTGAGAACATAACTAGGCTCACAGATACTACGTCACTTCAAATCGATCAAAACATTAATAACTTCTTGCCAAGACTTGGGTATTCGTTCAAGCCGAGCATGAGTAAGCGTATCAATATTAACTACCAAACAAGTTCACAACAACCTTCTACAAATGATTTGGCACCAGTTCTGAATAACGCCAATCCAAATAGAATTCAAGAAGGAAATCCTGATTTGAAACCAAACTATGTTCATTCTGTAAACATAGGGTTCAACAATTGGAGCGCTCTTTCTGGGAGATATGTATATGCTGGAAGTTATGCAAGCTTAACCGATAATGCGTTCTCGTCATCAACGAGCTATGATTCATTTGGTAGAACAATATCAAAAACCGTAAACGTAGATGGAAACATGATGGCGACCGTTTATTCTGGTGCTGGATTGCCTTTCTTCGGTCGAAAATTCACACTTCGTCCAGAGTTGAACGGAACTTATTTCCGAAGCACGAGCTATATCAGTGACGATGAAAACATCACAAATACATACGCATTAACACCAGGGTTAGACATTGATCTTCTTTTCTTGAAAGATTCTTTAGAAATTGGATTCGAATCAAGTTATTCATACAACAATGCAGTCAGTACATTGTATCCTGACGGAACTCCCTATTCGATCACAACAGTAGGTGCTGATTTTGAATGGACCTTGCCTCTCGGATTTACGGTTGGTGCTGAAGGAACATTTACAAAGAATGCTCAGCCAGGAGAGGGCTTCTACGATACAGAGTTCTTTGTATTGAACGCAGAGGTCAGCAAGAAATTCTTGAAAACACAGAATTTGATGATCAGTTTGGTTGGGAATGACATCCTTAATCAAAACGTAAACGCACGAAGAGAAGTAAATGGGAACATCATTACCGATTATCGCACGACGATTATCTCCCGATACTTCTTGCTCAAAGCGACATTAAGATTTAATAACAGAAAAGCTAAAGAAGATGATTTCAATGGCATGCATTAAGAAAATATTCGCAGCTGGCGCACTTGTATTAATCGCTAGTACTTCGTTCGGTCAAATGACTGCAGGAAAGATTGTGTTCGAACGCAAGACGAACTTGAAGAAGCTCTTTGGAGATAATCCACGTGTAAAGCAATTCCTCAAGAAGGATGTGAAGTGGAAAATTGAAAATTTTGAATTGTACTTCGATGCTAAGTCATCAGCATTTTTACCCGTCGAGAGTGATGAGGCTGAAGAAGGATTCATGAAATATCTGACTTCGCACAATACGATCTACAAGGATTTAGAGGCACAGGAAAAAACGATCATTTTAGACATGTGGGGCACAGAAACTAATGTGAGGGACACAATGACCAAGCGTCAATGGAAGATCACTGATAGCAAACGAAGGATTGGCGGTTATCTATGCCGTAAATCTGTCTGGGAGATGAATGACTCTACGCGAATTTACGCATGGTTTTGTCCTGACATTGTGCCGTCAATTGGACCCGAAGGATTTGATGGATTGCCTGGAGCAATTCTTGGTCTCGCAACGGAAGATGGAAGTGTAATTTATTTCGCGAAAACAGTGGAAGCAATGCAACCACCTGTGGAGAAACTCGCTGTCAAGTTAAAAGGCAAAGACATCTACACGATCCCAGAACTCAAAGTTCGCCTGATGGAAAAAATGGGTCAATGGGTCAAAGAAGACGACCTGGATGCAATGTTTAGTTGGCTATAGAAAAGGGATTGTTGGATTATTAGATTTTTGGATCATTGGATTTGATTGTTCATGTCTGCAGACGTATCTGATTATAAGCAGATAATGATCATTGCACTCGTTAAAGCTAGACTCCATGTCAGATCGAGTGTTTTTCTTGAAGAAAAATGTAGTGCCTATGCTGAAGCTACGGCTTAAGCATATCGAGAACGACATAGAGCAGACCAGTATCACATTCGTTTTCGGGGCAAAGATTCATTTTAATGAATCCCTTGTGCTCACCACCAAACTCTTTTCCTTGTGCCTTGCTTCTCAGCAAGTTTGTGACTTTGTGGTAGATCTTACCCAGCACTTCTGACCG
>JBLHON010000243.1:0-5819 GCA_047621865.1 Crocinitomicaceae bacterium
ATTACAGCATACGATTAACGACAATGTAGCAGACCGTGCAAAAATCGAAAATGGAACCTGTACTTTATTGCATGGAGAGCCAGTAATTGTTGAACAGTTACTTGGGTTGAATTTTGAAATATCCATGGAAAGCTTCTTCCAGACGAATCCAAAATGTGCAGAGAAATTGTACACGAAAGCATTGGATTATGTAATGGAGGCAGATCTCAATCCTCAAGATGTGGTTATGGATTTGTTTTGTGGAACAGGAACGATCGGCCAAATTCTAGCATCAAAATTGAATAATGTACGCATCGTTGGAGTTGATATTGTTGAAGAAGCAATTGAAGATGCCAAACGAAATGCAGAACGAAATAAGATTGAAGGAATTGAGTTTTATGCTGCTGATGTTGGGAAGTTCTTGCGAGAATTTCCTGATTTCATCGGGAAAATCACAACTGTAATTCTCGATCCTCCAAGGGCTGGTATTGCACCTAAATCATTGCTGAAGGTAATTGAGCTTGGAGCTAAAAACATTGTCTATATATCATGTAATCCGTCCACACAAGCGAGAGACATGGATACCTTGATTTCAGCAGGTTATAGTGTAGATAAAATTTCATTGGTTGATCAATTTCCGCATACTGGTCACATTGAATCCATCGTGAAATTCTCTAAAAGAGACACATGAAAGTAGAACTCATCTCAGTTGGCGACGAATTGTTGATAGGACAAACTGTCAATACAAATGCAGCGTGGATTGGTGCTGAGCTCTCAGTTCGAGGAGGAAATGTCGTATTTACCACTGTAATTCAAGATACGGAAGAAGCCATTATAGATTCGATTGATCATGCATTTAAACGCGTAGATGTCATCATAATTACAGGTGGTTTAGGACCTACAAAGGATGATATTACCAAATTCACCTTGTGTAAATACTTTGATACAGAATTAGAAATTGATCAAGATGTTCTTAAGCATGTTGAGTCGTTTTTTCGAGCGCGTGGAAGAGAAATGTTGGAGGTTAATATCCAACAAGCAGCATTGCCAAAAGCATGTCAAATTTTAAAGAATGATGTTGGAACGGCTTCTGGAATGTGGTTTGAGAAAGATGGAAAAATTTTAGTGAGTCTGCCTGGCGTTCCTTATGAGATGAAGCATCTGATGTCTGCCCATGTTTTTGCACGATTGAATGAGCGATTTCTGATGAAGGCAATCTACCATCGTACCTTAAAAACACAAGGGATTGGAGAATCATTCTTAGCTGAAAGAATCGCTGATATTGAAGACGACATTAGAGCACACAACATTAGTCTTGCCTATCTTCCTTCTCCTGGACAGGTTCGCCTGAGGATTACTTCTGAAATGAGCCAAGAGAAGAAGGATCAAATAGAAAATTATCTACATCAAATTGAAGAGCGACTGCCTCGATATGTATATGGACGAGATAAAATTAGGTTAACTGAAGTCGTGGGAAAACTTCTCTTGAACAAAGGTGTAACTGTTGGAACTGTTGAAAGCTGCACAGGTGGAGCTCTCGCGAGTGAGATTGTTGCAGTGTCAGGATCGTCAGATTATTTCCTTGGAAGCTTTGTGTCGTATTCTTATGAGCTCAAATCAAGTCTCGTTGGTGTGAAGATGGAAGATATTGTAAAGGAAGGAGCAGTGAGTGAAACGGTCGTTTTACAAATGGCAACTGGTGGTCGCAAAACACTTGGAGTTGATTACTGTCTGGCTGCCTCAGGAATTGCTGGTCCCGGAGGAGGAACTGAGGATAAACCTGTTGGCACTGTATGGATTGCTCTTGCAACACCTGATCGAGTTATCGCTAAGAAGTTCTTATTTGGTGAAAACCGTGAACGAAACATTCGAAAGACGGTTTTAACAGCCTTGAATTTGCTGAGATGTGAGCTTCTAGAGCTTTCTAAGTGATAATTTAACTAGCAGGCTCACTATTCGTGAAAGGCGTAACATTTCAATGAGTTAGCAGGGAAATATCTTTTGATTTTTTAATATTTTATTCCTTATCTTTGGTTGCGATTTACGAATTGTGGATCGACATATTAACAATGCACTAACTCATGAAAACATGATGAAAACTCTACTACTAATTACATTTTCTTTTTTAACTCTTGTTGCTTCAGCATTGACTGGAGGTCCTGACGCCTATGGATATACCTGGGAAGACAGTGCCGAGCCATCAGTGACCTATAATTGGGTTGATATAACAGGAACTGGAACTTTGGTCTCTGGTATTGCAGATGATAACTCTGTTGGACCTTTCTCAATGGGGATGAGTTTCCATTACTATTGGGGAGATTACAATCAAATAAAGATTGGCTCAAATGGTTGGCTAGGATTCGAAAATACTTCGAATATCGCAAGTTGTTTTCCAAACATACCTGCTGCAGGTGGAGCTGGTGATAACTATCTTGCTCCTTTAATGGCCGATTGGAATTTTGATGGAGTTGGAAATGCAAGTCAGGTATATTATGAGTATGATGCTGTCGGCGATAGATTTATTGTGAGCTACATCAATGTTTCACGTTGGATAGCTACCGCTCCTAATTATCTAGGAAGTAGTAGCTTTCAAGTGATTTTGAATAATTCTGATTCTTCTATTGTTTTTCAATATCAAGCAATGGATCCTGTCATAAATTCTGGATGCGTTGTCAATAATGTCGTTGGGATCGAAGGCCCTACAGGAGCATATGGTTTAGAGAACATGAATAATACTGTACCTGCCAATTCTTATGCGATCAAGTATACATATCCAAACCCAGTATTATTGTCAATTCCTGATATTAAGGCAAACTGGAATGTAAACATGCAAAATGGAGGCGATTTCAGATACATCGGAAATAACGTTGATGTTCCCATAAATGTGGCCAGTGTTGGTAATGTGGATGTGATTACTCCCGTTATTGTGATCACAGAAATACGAGATCAGGCTTTGACTTTAATTGCATCAAATTCATACACACTGACAGCTGGATTGAATCTCGGTGCAGACTCTACAACACAATTCCTATGGACACCTCTGGTCGCCGGGCAGTATTCGGTTACAACGACCGTCACGAATGCCAGTGATATAAACTCAACAAATAATGTGCTGACCACAGAGTTTGAAATCATTGACCCACTTTTGGCAAGTTCCAGATATAACTATGTGAATGCAACGGACATGAACACAGGAACAGTAAGTTGGAGTGGTGGAGGTGGAGGTGATGATGGAGCAGCCGTTCTAATAATTCCAAATGATTATCCGTTTGTAATGGAATCAGTAGGAACATTTGTGACTGGTATTGCAGAAGATTTGACATTTGAAGTCTATGATGATGATGGAATTGGTGGAGCCCCAGGAACATTATTATATCAAGCAACAATTCCAGCAGGCTCGGTTACAACTGGCGCTTGGAATACTTCAACTCTGCTTACTCCGCTTATTATGACTTCAGGTGGTGTCTACGTAACGTGGATTCAGTTTGGTGCAAATATGCAGTTAGGAACGAACAATACTGGACCTATGTCCAATAGAGGTTATGAGTACTTAAGTGGATCATTTGCCGAATATCGAGATAATTCAAATCAAGATTTGATGATTGAAGCAAATGGCTTCTCAGCTTGTGCGAGTTTCCAACTTGTAATAGACAATGTTCAGGGAGTTGATTGCTTTGGTGATTCAAATGGTGCTGTGGATATCACAGTTTCTGGAGGGACACCTGGACCAGGGTATATATTTAACTGGTCAGGAGGAATTGGTGCTGTTGAAGATCCAACTGGAATGTCTCCTGGAGGATATACACTAGTAGTCACAGACGATCTTGGATGTACTAGAACAGATTCAATTACCATCACTGAGCCAGCATTGTTAACGATAACAGTTGATGCAGTGAATAACATTTCTTGTTTTGGATTGAGCGACGGAAGTATCGATCTTACTGTTAATGGTGGAACTCCAGGTGTTGGTGGTTATACCTATTCATGGACGAATGGAGCAGGAGCTGTTGAAGATCCAACTGGACTATCAGCAAATGACTACGTGGTTACTGTGACAGATGATAATGGCTGTACAGCAATGGATTCTGCAACGATTATTGAACCACCTTTACTTGTTTTAAGTGCAACTTCAACTGACGAAATTGTAGGAGCAGATGGAACAATCGATTTAACTGTGGTTGGTGGAACTTCACCATATACGTTTAGCTGGACGAACGGTGCTGGTGTGGTAGAAGATCCAACTGGATTGACTGCTGGAGATTACACAGTAACTGTTACAGATAGCAGTGGTTGTATTCAAACGCTTTTGGTAACAGTACTTAGCCAAGTTGGAATTGACGAGCTCTACGCACAGAATCAATGGTCAATCTTCCCAAATCCATCTAATGGTGTGTTCACTGTAGCAGTGGAATTGGAACTTGAAGCAACGAAAATTGAAATAATCGACGCGCTTGGAAGAAGAGTTTATCTAAACAACTCAGAAGAGCTTAGTACCATCTCAATTCAATCGAGTGGGGTGTACTACGTGGTGCTTCACACAACAAGTGGGAAGTCCGTTAAAAAGATTGTCGTACAATAAATAGCATTTAGGATTGAAGATTTAACGGCTGAATTTGATTAGCAATAATCAAATTCAGCCGTTTTTTTTCTTTGTGAATCAGATAGATAGAGAAATAGTATACGATGGTAGAAGATTTGTAGTACTTTTGCACCAAGAAGCCTGAAGAATAAAACGAGAAAAAAGTATCTGTTTCCTTGTCATATTCTATTTTTTTTGGTTTCTTTGCACCCGTTTTAGTAACAGGATTAATATAATAAGAGATGTCTAGAGTTTGTCAATTAACAGGAAAATCGGTAATGGTAGGGAACAATGTTTCTCACTCAAAGCGCCGTACTAAAAGAAAGTTTTATCCAAACTTGATCACAAAAAAGTTCTTTATTCCTGAAGAAAACGAATTTATCACCTTAAAGATCTGTACATCTGCGTTGAGAACAATCAACAAGAAAGGTATTGCAGTAGTCGTGAAAGAAGCGCGAGCAAAAGGATTGATTAAGTAAAGAAAAGACTCCATTGGTTCTCATAAGCTGAGTTCGAAAGGATTAATAATAGGAAAATGGCAAAAAAGAAAGGAAATAGAATTCAGGTGATACTTGAGTGCACTGAGCATAAAGAATCAGGACAGGCTGGAACTTCTCGTTATATCACTACGAAGAATAGAAAGAATACTCCAGATCGAATGGAGATTAAGAAGTTTAATCCGATTTTGAAACGTATGACGGTTCATAAAGAAATTAAATAAGACATGGCAAAGAAAGTAGTAGCATCTCTGCAAAAAGGAGAAGGAAAATCGCATACGAAGGTGATCAAAATGAGTAAGTCTAAGACGACTGGAAATTACACGTTCAAAGAAGAAATTGTTCATAACGACAACGTTAAAGACTGGTTGCAAAAAAACTAGTCAGAATTGACGTACAAAGTATTGAATAAAGCTTCCATCATTGTGACGGGAGCTTTTTTGCATTAATAAAAGCATATGGGAGTTTTTGATTTTTTTTCTAAAGATAAAAAGGAGCGCCTCGACAAGGGCCTTGAAAAGACGAAGGAAAGCTTCTTCGGGAAACTTGCGCGAACTGTAGTTGGAAAATCAAAAGTTGATGCAGAAGTTCTTGATAACCTTGAAGAATTATTGATTAGTTCTGACGTAGGTGTTGATACCACATTAAAAATCATCGAAAAAATCGAAGAGCGTGTGGCTCGAGATAAAGTGATGGGAATTGAGGAGCTGAATCGAATCCTTAAAGAAGAGATTACCAATTTACTCGAAGAAAATAATACCACT
>JBLHON010000244.1:0-5816 GCA_047621865.1 Crocinitomicaceae bacterium
ATATTTTTTTAATTGTTGGCCCAGAGTCCTTTTCCGCTACGCTACCAAGTACTAAAAATGAGTTTCCGTGAGGAACAGTGCCACTTCGTGCAATTCGATATGGAGGCTTAATGAGTTCGCCTGATTCTGATTCAATATCATTCATATACAAGAACATACCATTTTCAACATGGATTAGTTCTTTGGTCTCAAAGTCATGCATTCGTTGTTCATATTCGATTGCACCAATAATTTGAGTATGCTCTCCACCGTCATTTTCGACAGGCGTATTCACTGCCTTAAACGTTAAGATTTCAGTATAGTTCTGAATAATTAATTCAAAAGTTGGGTCGTCCTCAGTTGCTCCTCGAGCGGGTACAGAAATTAAACTCCAACCCTTAACACCTTTCCAAGTACCTATTAACCCTTCTAATTCACCAAAATATGCTCCTGCCATAATTCTTATTTCCTTGTGTTTATGAATAGATTCGTGCGTAAAAAGTGACAAAACGCATAAACATTCATCTGCCACTATCACACTAGTGTTTAGCCATTACTAGCTTTGATCTGCAAGCAAATATAAATAGGTGTTAATTCCATCAAATACCATTGACAAGTCGGTCACCTCAAAGTCTTCAGCTAAACCAACTATCTTAAGATTCCCACCTTTACGTACTCCATAATACTCTTCGCCCTCTTCATATATTGGAGGAGCATCAGCATTATAGCTATAAACGTCAAAAACGCCTCGCTCTCCATCATCCTCATCACCTACTGCACCATATCGCCCAAAATAAAGCTCGCTGTTACTGTTTTCCTTAAATGTATAGACTACATAAGCAGGCAGCGACAATTGGTAGTGATTGCTATCGTATGTTATCGTCCATCTTTTCCAGTCTGTATCAGCTGGGAAATCATTTATTCCGAACCAATCTCTGGTGATGCCATTCGGCATAAAGTTCGTTGTTCCTTCTTTCCAGATAAATTGATAAAGGTGCTGTGGATTGCCCACTTTTTGCAAATAAACATGGTAATTATTCGGAATGGGTAGAAAAGGTTTGCCTGCCTCTTTATCCTTAAAACCAACTGCCTCTTCAAAATTTGGGGTGCTCAGCATTCCAATTTTTTCAGTGTTGTGCAGATCATCATCAAGACCTTCAAGACTTAGACTAATTGTTTCTTCAAATGTGTAAGACTTGCCATCAAATAGGAATTGATAGATTTGACCTTTTGTATCTTTTTTGAAGCAATACATCCGAGTAGATTTTCGATCATCAAGCATTCCCCAACGACTCCAGTCACAATCAGCTGGAGCATTTACAATGTCCACTTCGACATCAGTAACACTGAAAGTATCGTCTGAGATTTTTATTGCTTGCTTTATTGATGGCATAATAGCGTCTTTTATAGTTTGTTAAATTATTTCCCGTTACAAATTGCTGGAAGAGCATTCATCGCTTGATTGCTGCTTTTTTATGTTTACGCTTATGCGAATGATTATTGGGGCAGATTTGCGGGGCGGTGTACTCTTCAAGATTCAAGAGTCTAAAGTAATTTTCTCCTAAAGCAATATTTCGAAAAGCCTCATTATTCAAATCGCGATTGATAAGGCTAGTTTTTCTCAAAGCTTCTTTGTACGTTTTATAATTCTTATCCTTCCTTGATGCCACAAAATCGGTACCGGGTAAAAATCGAGTAGAATAAGCATTAATAAACGTAACGTATTTTGCCCGAGCGACCTTATTTACAAAAACAGAATCCCAAAGTACATCCCATGAAAGATCGATCATCAGGTTTTCATGCTCATCCAACATGCCCTTCAAAATGTCTATGTGTTCATCAGGATCAAATTTAGAGAGCTCTTTTGACAATCCCATATGCGCCCATATAATCTTGTTATCATTATAGGTGTCGAGTACTTTTTCCATTCGTTCAAGATACATAGTAGGGTGCTCATTGTTTCCAAGATCTGAGTGGATATTGATTGGGATATTTCGTCTGCGAATAGTGTCCATAAAGGGTTTCCATAAATCAATGTCAGCCATAGTTGCGCCCTCTTGTCCATTTGGGAAGAGTGCTTGTTTCACAAGATTAACTTCTCCCATCCATGAGAAAAGACCTGGATATTCAGTATCCAACAACTGAATGTACTCTACAATGTGCTCAGGTTTTGCCAAGTCGGGGAAAGTCATTGATAAAACCAGGTTTATTTTTTTCTTTCCTTCAAATGGGTCCTTTGAATCCACTTCATCATCATCATCCCATTCATATTCTAAATAATTGGAGGCATTCACAAAATCATTTCGAAGACTAGGCGTGACTTTAGTCTCAGGGCATTTACCATAATAGGTACACGTGTCATTGGTCGGTAAAGTTTGCCCAATTCCATAGCAATTTACAAACAGAACTCCCGATTTCTGAAAATAACCGATCAACTCATCAAAAGGAATTACTCTGCCTCCAAACGGGCGAAAATGGCAGTGTGCATCCACCCTGGACAAAAAGCCTTCGTGCTTACGATCATAGCAATCACACGAGTCACCAACAAACGTATCAATAGTTCGATGATGCTTTTGGGACATTGCAGAAGTCGTCAAGGCTAAAAAGACCAATAAAATTAAATTTGACCTTCTCGAATAGCTAGAACGAGCTCTTTTGATGGTAAACTTTTTGGAACGATTCATAATGGTTAATGATTAATCTGATTCAGCGCAATAATACTAAATATTACAGGCAATAATTAGGGGAGCTGAATCTTTAATTCTTGGCAATGAGTCAAACATCTGTTTAACGATCGATAAACTAATCTCGACATTAAACCAAAATTCTTTCGACTAATCTCATTGGAAATCTATTTGTAACTTTAACTAAAATCGTTGCGCGTAGACTTTGTCTGTTGAAATGCAGATGTAGGACTTCATATCAATGGATGTCAGAGCAACTGCAGAGATTACAAAGTGAGCAAAAAAGGATTAAGAAAAATGATAGTTTCAGGAGACACTTATCTATGGAATGTTGGGCACTACCTCTTGCCTGAATTACCTGAAGGATGAATCTAAAAACGAAAAATTATCCTCAACTAAATGTCATTAAATTACAGTCAAAACAGAATTGTAGAAAACAATTTTAATAATCTGAAAATGAAAAAAACACTTGTCACTTTAGTTGTCTTATTAGTTCTCAATAATCTTGCGTACTCTCAGATCTTTGAAGAATTAGTTCCTTCAATAATTGAATATGAGGAGGACGATGAGAAAGTAAATGGTCTCATGCTTAAAAATGAACGATCACTATCAATTCGAGTGCTAGGTTCTGATGATACGCTCTCCCTGAAAAACTTAAGTTTTTCCAATATGGGTTTTGCAGAAGCTTATCTATCTTTCCAGGCGAGTGTATGTGGGTATCCAACTGATTATCAAGAGGAACCTGGTGATTTTTTCATAACTATTTCGTTCTATGATGAGAATAAAAACTGCTTGGTTAGTGAATCGTTTATTTCAGTAAACGGATGTACCCTTTATGAGGAGCCTTCTAATTCCAAAAGCAATGCACCAATGACTCTATCCACGACTGATTACAATTGTTATGATTTTACTGGAAGTTCTGAAGTACCAATTCATCATGCATTTTTATATGAAGAAGATCAAGGTGCAGGAGGCATTAAACCAATCAGATACTTTAGGATAAGTGCATTTCATTTATGCGCTGGATAAATTTTGTGCAAGACCTAGGCATCATTGGAACATAGTTTGCAATCATTCGTCTAATAGCCTCACATCAATATCTTCTATTAGCTCAAGTCTTACTATCTTTAAGAATCAATCGCAGTAATTAAAACACCAAAAATGAAACTCACCACTATCCTTTTTTTCTTTCTACTCGCTGGATCATCTTGGTCTCAAGATAGTTACGCTGATATCCAAGATGAATTCGTCCGTTATTGTGGTCATGCTGATACTTCAACACTAATGAAAAATGTTGCTTTTGTTGATTCTGTTGCGCAAATCAAAGGCGTAGGCAACGAAGAAAAATTCTTGATAGATTACGGCCAAGCTTACTATGCCAAGTATTTATTAACCAAAGAAAGAACAGATTTAATTGTATCAAATGACGCTTTTGCCAGATGTTGGGAACACTATGGCAATACGAATATGTTATATAGTATTGCATTAGGCTATGCGGCCTATGACTGCTTTATGGCACGAAAATATTTATTGATACTCGAGGAAATCATTGAAAACGGGGAACTAGATTTTCCCGATAGTGCTGAGTCATTTACTGCTCAGATCAAAATGGTTAGAGATTTCGTTTGTCCAGAGTGATAGCATTTAGAACAAATGAACACGATCAATAAAAGCACCTATTCAGGGACATTTTTAAATCAGAGATAAGTGGCGTATTTTGTGGCTAAAGAATGACACGATGACCACTATGACGAAATCCGTAAGAATAATCACCTCAATACTAGCATCATTAATGCTTTTCGCTGGGGTAGTCAAATTTTTCGAACCCATCAAAACGAACTTTTATTTTCAGATCAGAGAGAGTCAGCTACCATTCCCAACATTTTCACAATGGGCTGGGCAATTTGGTGAAATCGCTGTTGGGTTAACGCTTTTCATGCTGGTCTTTTTTTGGAAAAAAATCCCTTCAACCATTGGCACTAAGGTTTTTTACATCAGTAATATACTTGTGATATTTATCCTTGCAGTAACGATCTTTGTGCATGTACATCCTTCAGTACAAGCGGAAATCTTACCAATGAAAAGTAAGCCACCATTCATTTCGATTTTCATGTTGCTATTGGTTGGAGTAAGCCTTTTTCTTCACAAAAGGGCAACAAACACGACGACTATTGTTTAACAAAGCTATCTGCCGATTTCAATCGCGTTATAACTGGCCGCGTCAAGATAACTTAGATGAGCACAGTTAATCATTCCACCAAACCTTCATAGGGCTGTAACTCTCAATTGAATATGATACAGTACAGCACGTATACGTTAGATAAATAACAGGAAGTTTCTTAAAAAAAGCAAGATGATCGATTCATACAATGAACCATATGCTAAAATTTATTTGAGCCAAATCAACTCTGAACTTGAACTCTAGCTGGGAAGCTGATACCTGAATCGAAATGGTAAAAGATGTTATAGGATTAAAACGACTGTGAATTCCCTTCAAATTAATTCGGATATTACAGAATGAAATTCACAACTGAAAAAGATAAATACGTCATCTTTACCCTGGCTATTGTGTTAGTTTCATTGACGGGCTTACTCTCAAAAGATGTATCTGGGATTTCGGAAAGATTATTAGTCGTGGGTCTACTCAACGTAGGTCCTCATCTATTTTATTGGTTTCTATCACGTGGACCAAGAATGCAATTAAGCGGCATGGATACAAAAAGCAGCATATATAACACTGCGAAAATTATTCTTAAACTCTTGGCTGTATTTTTTATAGTGATGGGAATTTCAATCATAGCCTTTGGGATTGTCAGTGCAATTGGATTATCTGACTTTGGTAAACTAGGAGCTGTTTCCATAGGGCTTACGTTGCTTTTCGCAGGAATTAACATACATGAATATTTGAAAAACAGAATTTAAATCGAGCACCAATATTGAACAAGCAATGTAACCTCAACTTAATCTGAGCCAATGAGAGCCCTAAAACAACTTACAATCTTCTTCTTGTTTTTGTTCGTGTCAATGGTGACTCACGCGAAGACAATTGAAGGAATTTCGATAAATATTGTTGACTGCAATAACCTAGATCGCCAAGGGATATTATGGAAGGAAAGGACAATTCTAAGTTTGGATGGAAAGGTGATCAAGCCC
>JBLHON010000245.1:0-5768 GCA_047621865.1 Crocinitomicaceae bacterium
TTCGATTTGCGCCCGAACCACCATTCAAGTTAAAATCAATCAATTGAGCATCGTCCATTTTTTTTAATCGTTCGCTTACTTGAGCTAGAAGATTTAGTGTAGAACTGCGTAACTCAATGAATGTTTTTGGATGTTCATTTTGCGCACTTCCTCCAAATACGCGATTTATGAAATACGCCAATTCATTGATATGACTGAGGACTTCGATCATATTCTTACTGCTCGGGTCTGGTCTAAAGGCAATTTCATTTTCCGTTAAGCCTTCTGTTGCCCAGTGATATCTGAAACCCAGCCCATCCACGAATCTGGCGATCGAGTTTGTGGCAGTTGGTTCATCTGGACAGCTTGGAATTGTATGAAAAGGCAATTGTGTCATTATCGTTGCATTTGAGCGTAGCTTCTAAAGTATACATAACAGGGCATTTTTAGGCAAAAGAGGACAGAAAATGATGCCGAAATAGAGTTGATCTTCATTCCCATAGGGGTTTTGCTTTTCTAGGCAGGAATCACGCATAAACTTAGTGGCTAAGTTCATACATTTTAGTAGTTTAGAATAAGTGAAAACTCCAGACTCGATAGACGAACGCTTTAAATTGGCAATGATCCCAGCAACTTTGATGGGGGTTTTTACGAACGGATATATTTTGGTTATACTTCTCGTTGTCAAAGCGAATGAGGCAATCTACGTGCCTCTGATTGGCACATTGGTGTTTTTACTCAGCTTTTTTCTCTTGAAAAAGAGTCTGCTAAAGGCGAAGTTGGTGTTTCTAATTACGGCGTATACAGTTGTTGTCGAAGTATGTGTTCACACGCATTTTTTAGGCTGGGAAAGTGGGTTTTTCTATTTCATGTTCTTGTTGCCCATAGTTTTTCTACTGAATAGCTCCTGGAAAGCATGGATGGTGATCCTATTCAATGCCTCAATCGTTGTTATTACTGCCGTGCTGAGGTATAAATATCACACGGCGGGTGGCGCACATTACGTTTCCCCTGAAACACTAGAATCCATTAACTTTCTTAACGTTGGAACAACAGGTCTTGTGGTCATCGTGATTATGGTCTACTTCAGTAGAACTATTAGTGTAAAAGATGATGCACTTATCGAGGCAAATTTGGAATTGGAACGTCGAAACAAAGAAATTTCCGAGCAACACGAACACCAGAAGATTCTTATCAAAGAAATTCACCACCGCGTAAAAAATAACCTTCAGATTATTTCATCCTTGATGTCACTGCAACAAAGAAGTTTGGAGGACGAAGAAGTTTTGGAAGTTCTCAACGAGAGCAAAAGAAGAGTGGAGGCCATTGCTCTAATTCATCAAAAGCTCTACCAAGATGAGAAGGTGAATCGGGTTAACTTTAATTCTTACCTAGATGAGTTGATGGAGTCCCAACAAGTCATGAATCCAATGGTTAAATGTACGCTTGATGCAGATGAGGCCGTGCTAAGTTTGGATATTGCCGTTCCATTAGGATTGATAGTTTCTGAGATGATCACCAATTCAATCAAGCATGCATTTCATCAGACAGAGAACCCTGAGTTAAAAATAACACTATCGAGAAATGGAGATGAGTACGAGTTGCTTGTACAGGATAATGGCGTTGGGCTTCCATTGGATTTTAATCTAAACGAGCCAACGTCTCTCGGGACAGAGATTATTGTCGCCCTGACGGATCAGATTGATGCGAAAATCGAATACTCCAATGATCACGGCGCGAAATTCCAAATTCACTTTCAAGATCAATAGATTGACGAAAAAACGAAGATTTAAAAAAAAATTGAATTGCCGTGCAGCGTTTTTGATGACTAGTGTATCTATTCTATTGAACACTAATTAAAAACACTAATTAAAAACACTATGAAAAGAATAAACCTATTACTTGGCGGATTACTCATTGGAGTTTCTGTCATGAGCTGCAAAAAGGCAGAAGTTATCCCTACACCAATTTATGAAGGAACGGAAGCACAGACAATTTCAGATGTAATGAATACCTACCTCGAGGACCAAGCGCAAAATTTCACGGTTGATGCCAATGTCGCCACTGAGGTTCAGGGAAATCAAGGAACGAGAATCATCTTATCGGGAAACAATTTTACAGATGCAGGTGGAAACCCATTAACAGGAATGGTTGATATCGAATTGATTGAGATTTACAAACAATCGGCAATGATCCTAGCAAATAAAGTTACTGTCGCTGATGTGGGAGGGACGAATGAGACCATCTCTTCTGGAGGAGAATTCAGAATTACGATTACACAAGGTGGAATGCCAGTAACAATTGCAAATGAACTCACTGTTGTCACAGCACTAGCAACACTTGGACTAGGGAATATGGAACTATTTGGCGGCACTCTTGACGTTGATGGCGATATTATTTGGAATGCTGTAGATACAGTGACAGTTATTCTTGACTTCCCAGTAACACAAGGCTGGTATGCTTTCCTATTTGATGGATCTTATAGTTGGGTAAATTGTGATTATTTTTGGTTAGCTACTGGCCCGAAGACATCAGTGACGATTCATGTGCCAGCAATTTGTGATGAAAACAATTCACGACTGTATATGGCTTTCGCATCCGAGAATGCAGTTGCAGGTTTAACCTTCAATGAATTATCAGGCAATTTTGAGACAGGGCTCTACTATTCCCTTCCAGAAGGACTTACTCCCTATTTTGTACTAGTCGTCGAAGATAGTGGTCAGTTAAAGTATTCAATCCATCAAAGCACCATAGTTACGAATCACGATGAAACAATTACAACATTAACGGATGTTGGATCAATGGCTGAGCTAGAGGTCATTCTTGATGCTATTTTATAGTCTTGAAGAAATTATACAGAAGGGTGAGAAGAAATTCTTGCCCTTTTTTGTTGGTTAAAAACCCGATGTTATTGTCCAGTTACCAATAAATTTCGTGCAGCATTTACACTGCATTTCTGGTAGGTTGAATATGCTTTTGCCGCTCGTGCTCTGATTTGTTCGTCTGTTTCTCCTAGCACATAACCCGAAATGGCATCGTGAATAGTATAGGCTTCAGGACACATTAATCCAGTTGTCCAGACCAAGGCATTTGTGTTAGCTGAGTGCAAATACTCGCTAAAATAGCTTTTGCTGTAGCAGGCAAGAATGATTGCATTTCTGTCTTTTCCATCCTCGTTTTGATAAGATTCAGTGAGGGAAAAATCCATGAGTCCATTGTGACCAATATAAGCGACCAACTTCGAATTACCCGCAATTCCAAGGGCGAGACTATCAACTCGAAGTGTGTCCCTCATTTGTCCAGAACTACTCTTGAGAAAATCCTTTGTACAACGTTTAATATATTGGCCGTCATAAGCATCTGCGATGAGGTAATAGTTCTCCGTTACATGCTTAAATAAGAGGCGTTCAAGTTTGATGGAATCCACTTTTTGACTTCTGATCAGTTTCCACTCTCTGCTCTTCTTAAAGAACGTTCGAACTCCATAAGCACAACCCCAGTATAAGTTGTTATCAGGATCCTGACCGTTTCCAATTTTCGCTGGTACAGGAACAATGCCTTGGTACTTGTTATCGCAAAGT
Organism: Crocinitomicaceae bacterium; assembly: GCA_047621865.1. Lineage (GTDB taxonomy): Bacteria > Bacteroidota > Bacteroidia > Flavobacteriales_D > Crocinitomicaceae > UBA4466. Next base: position 3,561 of record JBLHON010000245.1, read on the forward strand.
GCTACGAAAATGTGAATGGTGGAAATGGTTGAATCGAAGGGTAGAATAACTTCTGGAATGTCCTCAGCATTACTATTCGAGATGCTGTCTTCAGCCCCGATACTTTGGGCACAACCACTTAAGAGAAGCGAGTAAATCAGGGCACAGAATAGGTAGGTTTTTCTCACAAGTTTAGTTTTACGTGTTGTCAGCAGCTCCGGATTAATTTTTAAGTTTCGTTAACAGATCTACAGTAATAACTCTGTAATTATTTGAATTGATTGTTATTCTAATATTCTTTTCTTCGTTTGATACATAGAGATTTTTTCCTTTCTTCTCAAAGAAACGGACATTTGTATTCTCAATAATATTGAAGAGCATTTTTTCAATTTTATCTTTAGAATGGCTAGCATTTAGTTTTTTATTTATTCTGGAATAGACAAGTTCAGTGTAGCAAATGTGCATCAATATTTCTGTTTTGCTTTTTCTCATTAAATTCTGTCTTGCTATGACGGATAACTGTAAGATAAGGAATTATCTGTGGACGCTTATATTAGTTTGAGAATAGCATCAACTCCTCCTCGCCTCCATCAGGCTTAATCTTGCCAATGTCTAAAAACCCAAGCTTGATAAGAAGCCCTTGCGAGATACTATTTTGCTGAGACGTGATCGCGTAAATCGGATGCAGGCTCAACGTTGATTTACTCTGTTCGAGGATCGCGCGTGATGCTTCAAAAGTATAGCCCATGGACTCATGTTCTGGCAGAGTTGCAAATCCTAAGTCGACGTGGTCTAAGTAATCACGCTTCAATATTCCGCAGATTCCAATCGGAATTTCATCTTCCTTGAGCGACACTTTATAGAGTCCATACCCATTCTCCTCGTAGGAATTTATCAAGCTGTTTTGAATATAATCACGTGCATCTTGCTCTGATTTAATGCCACGATCGCCAATAAATTCAATCCAAATTGGACTGTTCAATAAGGCGATAATAAATGCTGCATCCTCTAAAGAAGCTTCTGCAATAACGAGCCTTTCTGTTTCCACTGGGTTCATTCAGAACAGATCGTTATTGATTAGTCTATCAACGTAAATGGCACCATCACATTCGTATCTGGTAACAAGTCATTTAAGGAAATAATGTTCTCTGGGTCCATTCCTTTGAAGCGGACATTGAAATTCATATTCAAGGCTTCAGTATCAGCTGTAACAGCATAGTTTGCCAGAATAATGCCATCTGCAACGAAGAAGTGGTGTGTCTTATTATCCAAGACATTCGGGATATCTTCAATTTCGATCGACTCTACTGGAGCCAGACTTGGATCTTCCTGACCATCCACAGCACGAGCCCATAGGTAGCCTCCAGAATTGTAAGAAGGTTTGCCCTCAGGAGCAGTAGCGGCTAGTTTTATTTCTGAATTAGTAGTTAAAAATGCTACAAGAGAACCATATTTTTCAAGTTCAGTACCTGGACCGTTTGCAATTGCATTCAGGTCATTATAATAGAGGTCATAATCGAGTCCAGTATAGAAAACACCTGTGAAAAAAGTGAGTGTTGGAATAGTAACTGTCACCTCATCTCCTTTCATTAAGTTGTCAATTATTCCAGAAATTGCGACATCTGTTTCTTTCGCTTCCAGTGAATTATGTAAGGCATCATACATCCGACCATTGTCGTCAGGATCACCTAATAGTTCAGCTGTAACCTCTACCCATTCAACAGTTAAACCTTCTATTCCATAGTGTTCAGCAACTACATCAAAGAGTATGTTTCCAAGCTCGAACTCGAATCCAACAACGTCTCCCTCTAAAGATGAAAAACCAAGTCTATTCCCATCAGAATAGTATCCATAAGGCTTATGCTGGTTATCGTTTAGGACTTTCGGCACGTAACCAATCCGAACTTTTTTCTGAACAAATAGTCTCTCGTAGAGATCCGTGCCATCCACGATCTCAGGCCATGCAGTTTCGTAATTATGCTCAGGAGCTTCTCTCAAAGAACCCAAGTGCTTATCGTAAAGTGAAGCATAAGGAGATTGACGATCTTGTGATTCGGACTCACCAGAACCAGCTTTATTTCTTAAGATGTTGACTGCATTTTTGTTTGGTTCAGTTGCCCATTGATCAAATGCTGTAGAGAGTAGTTTTGTGAGAACAGAATTATTTACTGTTAATTCTGCTTGTACTGGAGTGGTTGAATCTGTCATGTTTCGAAGTTAGAAAATAAT
>JBLHON010000246.1:0-5761 GCA_047621865.1 Crocinitomicaceae bacterium
AGATGATCTAACCTTGGGTTCAGGGCTTGGTGATTCTATTCGATTTTATCAGAACACTGGAACGATTTTTACACAAGTAGATCTTGGAATTGCTGGGTTAGAACATACGAAACAGATTAGCTGGATTGACTATGATAATGATGGAGACATGGATCTCTTCATAGCAAATCTAGAAGCTGATAATGTGTTGTACAGAAATGATGGAGGACTTTCCTTCACAGACGTTACAATTGCATCTGGCTTAAGTTTGGAAGGTACACCAACTTGGGCTTTCGATTGGGGAGATTACAATAGAGATGGTTGGCTCGATCTTTATGTGACCAATAATACTTTTGGAACACCCTACGACACAATATTTTCCAATTACCTCTACAAGAATAATGCAGATGGAACTTTTGATGAAATGACTCGCTATGCAGCAGTGGCAGATTCGAATAAGAGTCCACTTGCAGTAATCTTTACAGACATCAATAATGACATGTGGCCTGATATTTTTGTGCCGACAGATAAAATGTTAGGAAATGTGCTCTTTAAAAACACAATGATTGGAGGATTTGAGGACATCAGTGTTTCATCAAATGCAAATCAGACGATCTGTTCTATGAATGCTGGAGCGGGAGATTGTAACAATAATGGATACCTCGATCTTTATGTAACAAATAGCCCTCCAGGCAACGTGTTCTTAGAAAATAATGGCAATGAAACTTTCGCAGAAGTCGGCCTCACAAATGGTACCGGTTTTTTCCAAGAAAGTTGGGGAGGAGTTTTCTTTGATGCAGACAATGATACTGATCAAGATCTTTACGTAAGTGGAGGTGTTGGAGATCCTGCATTCAACAGTGCAGCAATGTATGAAAACGATGGAACTGGTATGTACACTGAACTGACTAGTGGAATTGGTATGGATGCTGATACGACAAGAAGTTATGCAAACGCTTATGCCGATTTTAACAGTGATGGTTTTATGGATCTAGTTGTAAACAACGTTGGTCCTGACTCCTCGCAAATTTGGATGAACAATGGTAACGGTAATTCATACGTGCAGGTTCTTTTGCACGGTACATTGAGTAATTCACATGCTATTGGAGGTGTTGTGGAGATTTATCATGGAGGAACTTACCAAAAACGCTATAACCAGTGCGCAAATGGTTTTATGAACCAGAACAGTACCTACCTTCATTATGGCCTTGGTGCTTCAGCTTTGATTGATAGCTTAATTATTTCTTGGCCGAGTGGAATGATTGAATCATATTACTCAATTCCTGTTAACCAACGACTAGAATATACTGAAGGTGCACAAACGCCATTTATTGCAACAGTTTTCTCGGAAGGTCCTTTGACATCTTGCGCAAGTGATCCTGTTACCCTGCATCCAAATGGACAATTCACAGATGTTGTTTGGAACAATACAATCGCTTCTAGAACATTGCTTGTCACTACATCTGGAACTTACTTTTACGAGGCTGTAGATCCAAATTCAGCAATGGTTTATTCAGATAGCGTTCAAATTATTATCAATTCTAATCCTGTTTCGTCCATAACAACTACTGACGTATCTTGTTATGGTGGAGCAAATGGTACGGCAATCTCTACCACTCCTGGCTCTGAAAACATTGTTGGATATATGTGGTCTAATAGCACGCCAACACCAGCTACAATCAACCTAATGGCTGGAAATTACACCCTAATTGAAACTGATATTAATGGATGTACAGACACTGTTAATTTCATGATTACTCAACCTGATTCAATCGAGATTGCATCTACAGTAACTTCAAACGATTGCTATGATGGTGCTGAGGGAGAAATTACAATTATGGTAACTGGTGGAACTCCCAACTATATGTATTTATGGAATACATCTGAAAGCACAAATGTAATTACTGGATTGAGTGCTGGAAGTTACCTTGTACAGGTTACTGATAGCAATAACTGCGTTCAAAATGGCATCTATACAATCACAGAGCCAATGCAAATCTCTAGTATAGCTGTTGTTACTGATGAGGTAACTCTTGCAAATGGCTCTATCGACCTCACACCTGTTGGGGGAACTGCGCCTTATACGTTCCTTTGGGATAATGCAATGATTACTGAGGACATCACCGGGTTATCATCTGGTCTTTATTCATGTACCATTACAGATTCTCTCAACTGTTCTGTAGTTGTGACTTATTTCGTTGGATCTCAAGTTGGACTTTCAGAGAATGGCAGTGCAATCGTTTCTGTATCACCTAATCCATCAGACGGTATTTTTACCCTCAAGATGAACGAATTAGACACGGATGCAACGATTTCAGTTATTGATATTCATGGCAAAATCATTCGTGGCGCTTTCAAAATTAATGCGACGACTCAAATCGATTTGTCGGGTGAAGCAGCTGGCGTTTATTTGTTGAAAATTGCAACAGACGATCACTATTGGACAGTTCGACTCATGAAACATTAATTTGATTGCAGCTCTCTATTTTGAGCTCAAGACAGTCAGATGCGCATTAATTTTATCAGCTTAAAATCAGCCATATTGCTTCAATTGTCGAGTAGACATAGATTTTACTCATAATAATTGAAGCACAGGCTCTCTCTGAAATTAATGTACTATATTGACAAAGATGAACGAAAAGCTATACCATTTGTTCAAAACTACACAACCCAAAGTCACTCTGAAGGGGTTACCACTCTATGCTACCCTTATAATTCTATCCCTTTTTACATTTACTTCCAATGGACAGCAGCCCAATGGGGATGAAAAAGTATTTGAGCGCATAGAAAACCTGATGTCAAACAGGGATAAGAATGCCGTTGACATATGCATTGATTCTGTAATGATTAATGACCTCGGTTTTTACCATGACAATCTTTCGCGTTTTCTACTCTATAAGGGTAAATGCCAAATTGTAGAAAATGATTATACAGAGGCATTTAAACTCTTTTTTGATGCGTTAAAAGTTTCGGAATCGAAAAATAATGAGAGAGAAACGGCGAATATTAAAATGGAACTAGGATTAGTGTTTCTTCATTTCGATGAATCACAGCTGGCAACAAAAATGTTTGAAGAGGCGGAAGCACTATTCGCAGTTCAGCATGAATCACATCTTTTTGCACGCTGTGGATATTTGCGCGCTGTAAGTCATAAGCGTTTAGGATCATATGAACTCTCTAATGATATTCTCGAGAAAGTGAAAGCCACTTATCTTGAGAATCAAGACTCATTAGGTCTGGCTGAGGTAAACAATGCAATAGGTCTGAACTATAAAAACCTTAGGCAAGTTGAAAAAGCCGTAACTCATTTCGAGGAAGCAATCGAACTCTTTGCGAAACTTGACGAAAATTTGAAGCTCGCCAAAACCTATAATAACTTGGCAAATGTGTATCAAATTGACGGGCGTTGGAACTTAGCGCTAAAAAATCACGAGAAGTCTATCAAGATTAAAGAAACCATAAAAGATACGCTTGGGATTGCGGCATCTTATATCAACTTGAGTGTTATCTATAAGAGAACTGGTGCTTTAGAGAAGGCTCTTAATTATGGAAATCGATCATTATCATTACTTAATCTTGCTGGAAAATCAGATAATCGAAGGCTTTCTCAAGTATATAGCTTGATGTCTGAATTGCACGAACAAATAGGCAATCAAGCAATGGCATTGAAGTTCGCACGAATGGAACACGATGCAACTGCAGCACTAAGGGTTGAAAATGAAGCAATGTTGATCAGACTCTTTGAGAAAAAGCAGGATGTAAAGTTCTATACAATTTCTGATAGTCTATTGCAGAGTAAGGAAATCTTGCAAGATAAATTTGACGCCGCACAAAATGAGAATGCAGCCCTAACCAAAGAAAAGAGTTACTTCCTTACTCTCGGGTTAATTAGTGTAGCCATACTCCTGCTCGTTTTTGTAATTGTGATCTACTCGAGATTGCTGTCTGAGAAGAAGGTGAAAGCTGAATTGCAAGTCACCAATGAGGCACTAAAAGTAACAAGAATTAGTAAAGAAGAGAAGGAAGTACTTCTGCAAGAAATTCACCATCGTGTTAAGAATAACATGCAGATAATCTCTAGCTTAATTCGATTGCAATCCAATCAGAGTGAAGAGAAAGAAATCCGAGATATCTTTACCGTGACTCAACACAGAATTAATTCAATGGCCTTAGTTCATGAACAACTGTACAAAGCCAAGAACTTTGAAAAACTTGAATTGAGTGGATATCTCACAGAACTAGTAAACCACCTCGTGGATTCTTATCAGAGTACAGCCAGCATTGAACGGAAAATCAGTATTGAGGAGAGTAGAATAGACATTGACACGATTATTCCTATTGGACTTATTGTAAATGAAGTTATTTCAAATTCCCTAAAGCATGCTTTCCTTGAGCAAGAAACTGGTTGCATTTCCGTGAATTTCTACCAAGTAGATGAGAAAAATTATGTCTTAGAATTAGAAGACAATGGAAATGGCTGTGCTGAACAAGCTGACCTAGATTCTGAATCCCTTGGAACTGAACTAATCAATTCCCTGGTGCAACAAATAGATGGCACCCTAAAACTAGATAGGTCTCAGGGTTACGATTATACAATAAATATTCCGAAGCTTTAAACGATTAAAGCCCTTCAAGAATTTTAGTAATCAGTCTATTCGTCCCGAAATCATCAAAAGAACTAAATGATTGACTCGAAGAATAGTTCGCTTTATGAGAAGCTGGAGATCCAGTGCTTGCAGATGTAAGATTCAAAGGTGAGGCCGAGTTACCTGGACCAGTTACGTTTTGTTCTGTCCCCAAATATGGTACGTACAATTCAGTAGCACCACTTAGAGCTATAAAAGGAACCAATTCGAACGCAAACCTTCTATGTGCATTCCCATCCTTAATTCTTCCAGTAAGCGCATAAAAACTGTTTGTCGTTCCTGGATTGTACTCATGAATATCCAGAGATTTAAATTCAGTCGCACCATAATAATTTACGATAGCAGCTTGAAGAATATCCTCATCAACTGTGCAAATAACAATACCACTTTCATCCTCAGCTATTTTTAGGCCACTCGCAGTTAAACTTCTGCTGTAATTAGCTTCTGAGTCGCAAATATCACCTTGATGAGAAAAATCTTGCTTTGTACATCCGAACAAAAGTGCCGCAGCCAAAGAAATAAAGAATAGTTGTTTCATTGGTTTATGTTAGAAAGTTTAGTCCCTGAAAATAATAAAATTTAATTCATATTCTGTTAACGTCCTGAAAATGATTAGAATGAGTTGACATTTAACATCTGCCTCGCGGAATTACGCAGCTAATCTTGTAAGATTGATGTATTCTTAGCGTCGAATAATTTCTACAAAATGACGTAACTTTACGACTATGAAATTTATTCTATTTCTTCTTTTCGGAACAATTTCCACGAGCGCGATCTCACAATCTTCTGTTGACTTTTTCAATACAGCCGATCAATTCATGAATCGTCATTGTGCTGATGGGTTGGTTGATTATAACACAGCGAGAAACGATTCGACCTTGCCTCTTCTAATTGAGCACCTTGCCAGCAATGAAATTCCCAAAGGAAAAGAAAAAGCCTACCTGATCAATGCCTACAATCTCTTCGTCATTAATAAGGTGTCAGAATTATATCCAATTGACTCGCCCATAGATTATAGCGAATTCTTTATTGGAAAAACGATCGTGCTCAATGGAGAGAAAACATCTTTAGATCACCTAGAGAATAAGGTATTACGAAAAAACTATACAGATCCACGAATGCATTTCGTATTGGTT
>JBLHON010000247.1:0-5753 GCA_047621865.1 Crocinitomicaceae bacterium
TAATCCTGAGTATACTCCTCCTGTTGCAAGACCTGATCCAAGTGCAATTTGAACACCAGCATCGATACAAAGATCTGCAAGGGCTGTGAAGGTCACAACTGGTAATCCAAATACTTCAACGTTATCATTTGCACTTCCTGAACAACCATTGGCATCAGTGAAAGTATACGTAATTGTATGAATTCCCGCTCCTGCTGCTGCAGGGTTAAATGAGTAGGTCAATCCATTTCCATCATCAGTAACTCCTAGTCCTGAGTAAACGCCTCCTGTTGCAAGACCTGATCCAAGTGCAAGTTGAACACCAGCATCGATACAAAGATCAGCAAGGGCTGTGAAGGTTACTACTGGTAATCCAAAGACTTCAACATTGTCATTTGCACTGCCTGGACAAGGGCCTCCAATTGTATACGTAATTGTATGGACTCCAACACCAGCCGCTGCAGGGTCGAATGAGTAAGTCAATCCATTTCCATCATCAGTAACGCCTAGTCCTGAGTAGACGCCTCCTGCTGGAGAACCACTGCCAAGCGCAAGTTGAACACCTGCATCAACACAAAGATCAGCAAGGGCTGTGAAGGTTACAACTATAGGGTTAACAGTAATTGTCACTGAACCACATAAGCCTGTAGATTCATCTACACAACCTGCTCCATCTTCTCCTCTAATATTATAAGTTGTAGTTACAGTGGGACTAACAATCAGTGATGTTCCAGGCTGAAATGTGAGTTGAGTTGTACCACAACCTCCTGTATAAACATGCCAGTTTGTTGCACTATTGAGGTTGGCAGGTGCCCAGTCTAATGTTGTTGAGCCTCCACAAGTAATTATTGCTAGTGTAGGAGTTATAGTAGGTACATCTGGGTTGGTACAGGGCGCTCCACAGGTTACTATTAATGTTCCTGTCAAATAGCAGAAAAAATCAGATGCCGCAAACTGAGGATTACCATCCGAAATATGAACAGTCCAAGTACCAGTTGGGTCTTCTCCGTCAAAAGCACTAAGTGGATTGTGAGGAGCGTAATTACCATCTGATGCAGGCCAACTGCTTAAACTCGTAATGTTTGTAACATGGTCATCATCAAAATTTACTGTTGATTCACCGAAACCAAAAGCATTAAATGTAAAGGGCTGTAACCCACCTGTCCAGTAACCCCAGCGATCCTGAACCAAATCAACTGTCGTGCCCGTTGGCGACACCAAACGAACATTCAAATCTTCGTTTACGCCATAACTTGCCGCTGTACAGGGAGTTCCGTTCCCTACAGAAAGTCGCAAATCCATTTCCACCTCGGTAAGTGAGGTACAGCCGCCAAATTCTGCAGGTGTATACGTAAATGTTCTACTTATATGAGTGGGACCGAGACCCACAGTTCCCTGAGTACTATTTGTTTTGGCGACTTGCGCAAGAGTTACAGAACTAAAAACTAAAAATGTTAATAGGGTTGATACGTAGAAGAAGAATTTCATGCGAATGGGGAATTCATGAACATTAAGTACTAATTACCAGCCAAGAACAATTTCCGAAGGGTAGAAGCAGAGAGTAAATATCGTTTATATGCAAAGTAGAGCACATCTACTTAACTGAAAATTATTATTCGGAAATATACGTTATTATTCGGCTATTTTCGAAAATATTGGCAATTTACCATTTTGGCCCAAACCAAACTATCTCCAACAAACATATTCCAACCAAGAACCACACATTATGAAAAGTACATTCTTTTCGTATCATACATCTTGAAATTATTCCACCAATATTCGTTTCGTCAACATCTCATTATTCAACCAAGCTTTTATGAAATACACACCAGGTTTGGGCGCTAACTTTATTCACGTTCATCAATCCCACATATTCAATATGTTAAACATTTTGATAAGTCAAACACTCCAATTCAATTGAAAAAAGAGTGGTTCAATCCTGTTTTAAAAAAAGGTAAACGTTCTAAAATGCCTGACAAGGAAGCTTTTTAACATTAACCTAATGGAATATTGCTAGCAAGTATTCCTTTTGCTCATCACTAACGAATGATCGACAGGACTCAATAAATATCTGAATTAGTTAATTCGCCTAGCGATTAGCAATGTTCACATAATTGCGTTCATTTGCTCCCGTATAAATCTGACGTGGACGACCAATTGGCTCTCCATTTTCGAGCATTTCATTCCATTGTGCAATCCATCCTGGAAGACGCCCGAGAGCAAACATGACTGTAAACATTTCTGTTGGTATTCCAATTGCTTTGTAAATAATTCCAGAATAGAAATCTACATTTGGATATAAGTTACGCGATTTGAAGTATTCATCCTCCAATGCAATTTTCTCTAATTTCTTAGCAATGTCCAGTAAAGGATCATCAATTCCAAGTTTAGCAAGTACCTCATCACATGCTTTTTTGATGATGTTTGCCCGTGGATCAAAGTTTTTATAGACGCGATGACCAAATCCCATCAAACGGAAAGAATCATCTTTATCTTTTGCTTTAGCAACCCATTTGTCAACGTCACCATCCACAGCAATTTGCTCTAACATTTCAATTACAGCTTGATTTGCACCACCATGAAGTGGTCCCCAAAGTGCTGAAATCCCTGCTGAGATCGACGCGTATAAGTTGGCGTGAGAAGATCCTACAATTCTTACTGTTGAAGTAGAACAGTTTTGTTCGTGATCAGCATGAAGAATTAATAAGGTATTCAAAGCATTGACAACAACTGGATCTGGTTCATACTCAGAAGTTGGCATCGCATACATCATGTGCAAGAAGTTTGCCCCATAATCGAGACCATTTTTCGGGTACATGAATGGATGTCTCATCGAATTTTTATAAGACCAAGCTGCCAATGTTGGAAGCTTTGCAATTAATCTGTGTATCGTTAAATCCTTTGCTTCCTGTCCTCTATTAGGATCTAATGATTCAGGATAGAAAGTAGACAATGAACAAACCATTGACGCCAAGACACCCATTGGATGTGCTTTGGCAGGATAGGCTTCGAAGAACTGTTTCATGTCTTCATGAACCAGTGTGTGATTTGTAATACTTTTTTTGAAGCCGTCCAACTCAGTTTGAGTTGGAAGTTCTCCATATATCAACAAGTAAGCCACTTCTAAAAAAGTTGCTTTATCAGCTAATTGCTCAATTGGGTATCCGCGGTATCGAAGAATTCCTTTTTCACCATCCAAAAAAGTAATGGCGCTTTTACAGCTTCCTGTGTTTTTAAATCCAGGATCTAGTGTGATATATCCTCCAGTCGCTCCTCTAAGCTTGCTGATGTCAATACCAGATTCATTTTCTGTTCCTTCTATAACCGGTAGCTCATAAGAGTTTCCACCTAATTCTATTTTAGCAATTTCGCTCATTTTTGTTCTCGGTGATTCATTAATTCGACAAATTCGTCAATCAGCTAAATTAATACTTCTTTGCGTCTCTATCAAGTGGAACGACGTATTTTAAACAAAATGTAATATTAGCACCTGAGTTTCAATCTTATCTTGAGATCAGAATTCAATAAAACATTGGTTTACGAGGCGATTTATTGATGTTTTAGCGAGCTAAAATGAGAAAAATCAACAAAGCAAGGGCATGTTTTAGGCATAGTTGGTTAATCTGTCGATATTAAAATAATAATACAGTCATCTTTTTCCGAGTGAAAACTTGAAATAGCCCGCTATTCATTCATTGCCCCTATTCAAAGCGAACAACTTTAAATACCGATCTGAACCAAACTAAGATTGGAACTCAGGTTATAGGTTTTCAAGAGTGTAATTAAACATCATGTTAAAGAGATGATTTCGAGTGTTACCCCCATAAATCCCATGATTCTTGTTCGGATAAACGAATAAATCAAATTGTTTATCTGCAGCTACCAATGCATTAATCATCTCCATTGTGTTTTGATAATGCACATTATCGTCACCCGAACCATGAATAAGCAGGTATTTTCCTTTCAATTGATCTACGAAATTAATAGGTGAATTTTGATCATAACCACTTTCATTTTCCGCTGGAGTTCGCATGAAACGTTCTGTATAGATATTGTCATAATATCTCCAATTGGTAACTGGAGCAACTGCAATTCCCATTTTGAAGTGATCAGCTCCTTTTGTCATTGCAAGAGAGGTCATAAAACCTCCATAACTCCATCCCATGATTCCAATTCGATCCCCATCTACATAATTATAGGTTTCCAATTCTTTGGCAACTGCTATAAAATCTTCTGTTTCAAGTTTTCCGAGTTCTAAGTACGTCGATTTCTTAAACTTCGCTCCACGATACATGGTTCCACGAGGATCAACAGAGATTACGATATAGCCATTTTGAGCGAGTAACTGATGGTACATATAATTCACACCATCCCAGCCATCTGCAACTGTATTGTGTCCAGGTCCACCATAAATATTTATGTAAACTGGATATTTTTTACTTGGATCGAAATCTTTTGGTTTGATCATCCATCCATTCAATTCCTCTTTATGGCCCTTGAATTTTATGAACTCCTTTTTTGAAAGCTCATAGTCTGCCAAAGTTGCATTGAGCTGGGAATTATTTTCGAGGACATCAACTTCCTTACCTTCATTATCACAAAGCGAGAAGATTGGAGGTTGGTTTGCTGAAGAAGCTGTTTGGATGAAGAATTTCATTCCATTGGAAAATTCAGCATCATTTTGACCAGAATTAGCACTGATCAGCTGCTTGTTTTTACCGTTTATTCCAATTTTGTAAATGCACTTATGGATTGCCCCATTCTCAGCAGACGTGTAATAGATCATTTTTTTGTCTTCATCCACGCCAAGAAATTCAATAACATCCCAATTTCCCGTCGTTATTTGGGTAGAACTCCCGTCAAATCCAAGTTTGTAAATATGATTGTAACCATTCGCTTCACTTGTTCGAAGGATCGTTTTTCCATCTTTCAGTAGTAGAAGGTTATCATCGATTTCAACGTATTCTTTCCCTTTCTCCTCATAGAAATCGCGAACTACCATTGTTTCCTTAGTGAGGTCAACCATGTGGTATTTCAATTCATTTTGGTGACGATTGAGCGTTTGAATAATCAGATGATTGGCCTCTGTCGACCATTTAAGGCGTGGAATATATTCGTATTCGCCCAAATTAATTTTTTTGGAAATGCGATCTATAACTGTTACGATGTAAGCAGAAACGTTCGAATTGTCTTCTCCCGCTTTCGGATACTTAAACGTATATAGCTCTGGATATAGGTCATTAAAGTATGTCAAGTTAAATTCTTTTACCGCAGATTCATCGAATTTCAAATAAGCGATGTTTTTACTGTCTGGCGACCATCCATATCCTTTAGTAAGTCCAAATTCTTCCTCGTATACCCAATCCGTGGTTGCATTAATTACTTTGTTGCGCTCACCATCGTCAGTAATCTGCATTACAACACCAGACGCAAGATCTTTTACGTAAAGGTTGTTCTGATATATATAGGACACTTTTTTTCCGTCTGGAGAATATTCAGCCAATGTTTGCGGCTCGCGTTCCTCGTCCAATGGTTCGGTTTCATTCTGCGTGATATCGTATAAGTAATAGATAGCAGAATAACTTCTTCGATAAATCGATTCCGAACCTGTCATGATCAAAGCTTTTGTCTCATCTGAATTGAAGGCATAATCGTCAAAATCCATTAAGGACAGCACTGCAGAAGGAATTAATACCTCTCCAGCTCCATCTGAATTGGTGAATTTGTGCTTTGAGACAACTGGTCCACTATCAGTTTGAGCGATCTTCGAGAAA
>JBLHON010000248.1:0-5722 GCA_047621865.1 Crocinitomicaceae bacterium
GCTTCCAATTGGAGACAATATCAATCCAACTCAAATCCCAGATTGGGAGGAGACCTTGCAGAAATACCATTGACATATTATTCGCATTGTAATGTCCAGCATAACTGTACCATGCAAAAATGCAGATCAATGTTCCAATATAAGGCAGCAGTTCTTTCCAACGTGTTTTCAAGGATCGCTCTTTCCAAAGCATTTCATAAAGGAATATTGCACCAAGACCAAAGAAAAGCATCAGTGATGTAATCTTCAATAGCCCCGCAAATAAGAAGATTAAACATGCATAGATCAGGTGTTTGTAGGAGCGTTCTTTCCGATGCCTATAAAAATGATAACTCGCTATAATTGCCAATGAAAGTGCATTCGCATTCATCAGAAAGTTATTGGAATAATAGACGAGTACTGGTGATGTAAAAAGCAATAAGGGAACAAAGATTGCCCAGAAATTATCGCCTAGAATTTTGTGTGCTAGCTTCTTAAGATAAAAGAGTCCAAGTGCAACAATCAAGAAATTGAGTAAACGATAAATCCAATAGTGTTTTCCGAATACTTTCCAGAGATTCCCAACAGAATAATAGACGATTGGAAATTCACTAATTGTTTTTCCTGTATCTCCTTCTCCTCGCCAATGAATTTCAGGTTCTAGAAAGGGTAGGTCATCTTGATAATAATGTTGTGTGATCGATAAACAATCTGCTTGCCTCCATTGATGATGCGAATAAGGCCCTCGATTCATCGTGTCGAAGTTTCCATAAAACCAAGCCATCATCAGAAACAGCACCACATAGATGACGTTAACTTGAAAGGAGGTAAATGTTCTATTCATCATTCAGCTTTGTCTTCCAGTTCCTTGAGAATTTGATTGACATCCTCTTCTGTAGTGCTCAACTTCGTTTTGCAGATGTTGATTAACTCAGAAGCTCGTTTCACTTTTTCGCTCAACTCATCCACGGAGATTTCTCCATCCTCAATGTCTGCAACAATTTGCTGAAGCTCGTCAAACGCTTTTGTGTAATTCAATTCTTTACTCATCTTCTAAATTAGTGATAGTCGTCACTTCTGATTCTAACGTAAAAGTAGCAGTTCTTGTGATAACTTTCTCTCCCGTTGAAGGTTGATTTTGATCGTCTATCGTTTTTCCCGCCAATGTTGTAATGGTGTAGCCACGTTTCAGGACATTTATTGGGTCCATTAATCGAATGGATTGAATGATTTGATTCAAGTTGTTTTGATTGTCCTGAAAAACTGACTTCGCCCTGATCGGAAGCAGGTTTCCCTGTACTTCTAATTGATTCTTGTACGCACGCAAAAGTGTGAGCGAAACCCCGCCCATTTCTTGTTCATTTCGCTGAAGAATTTGCCGATTATACTGAAGTGATGTTCGCGTATTCATCAGTAGTTTTTGACTGGAACGAACAAGTGAATGTTGATTTTGAACCACTGCTTTTCCAGCGATATTCCTAAAAGAGGATGAAAGTGCACGAAGTTCATGATTGGCTTCTTTGACAAGTGCCATTGAATGTCGTCGCACTCCTTTTGCTGCATCTTGCAATGGAACAGAAAACGAGTGGAATGCTTGCAGCAGAAAATCCGCCAGTTCTGTAGGCGTAATTGCATTTCGAAATGCGACCATCTCAGAAACAGTCATATTGGTTGAGTGTCCAATTCCAGTTAAAACAGGAAGTGGAAATGTTGCGATTGCTTTACACAATTCGTAATTATTATAACATGATAACCCCACTTCTCCTCCTCCTCCTCGAACGATCACAACCACATCAAAATGATCTTGAACACGTTCAATTTGGGCTAATTGTGCAATGATTGTCCTCGAAGCTTGATCTCCTTGCAAGTATGCAGGAAAGAGCATCGTGAAAAAGGTATATCCCCATTGATTCTTCTCAATTACTTGTTGGAAATCCTTGAGTCCTTTGCTCGATTCAGCCGAAATTACTGCGACACGCTGTGGAAGTAAGGGAAAGTCTAGTTGCTGATTTGCATTGATCAATCCCTCTTTTTGCAATCTCTTTAGCGTTTCTTGTCGCTCACGTTGTAATTCTCCTAACGCGTAACTTGGATCAATGTCCAAAATTTGCAGACTTAAACCATACATTTCGTGGAAGCTGACTTTCACATGCATTAGTAAGGTTGTGTCTTCCTTGAGTGGCTCTTTTACAACCTGAATAAATCGCTGATTGATGCGCTCATAGTTGTGTTTCCAAATCGACCCTGAGATCTGTGCAACAATCTTCCCATCTTCCTTTTGAAGGATTTCTGGAAAACAATGCCCACTTGGAAATCGATTCAACTTATGCATCTCAGCCTTCACCCAATACGTTTGCTGGTAGCGTTCTTCGATGGTTTTTCGAATCGAGCTAACAACTTGCTTTAACGTAAATATTTTGGGTGAATCTGACATTGAAAGCTAAAGATAAATCAAATTGTTGCATGGTTTTCTAAATTTGCACTTCTAAATCAGAAAAACACATGGCTGACATTCATTCGTACGACTTTTCAGGGAAACGCGCCCTTGTCCGCGTAGATTTCAATGTTCCAATTGACAAGGAAACAGGTTTAATTACTGATGACACTAGAATCAGAGCTGCTGCACCTACGATTAAACATATTCTCGAGAAGGGCGGGAGTGTTGTGCTAATGTCGCATTTGGGCAGACCAAGTCAAGGGTATGAAGCGCGTTTTTCTTTGGAGAATATCGTGGCACATGTCTCTGAAGTTATTGGGGCAGAAGTGAAATTTGCGGGAGACTGTATCGGAAAAACTGCATACGAAATGAGTGAGAATCTCAAGCCAGGTGAGGTCATGATTCTCGATAATGTGCGCTTTTATAAACATGAAATCACTGGAACTGAAAGTTTCGCTGAGCAATTGGCTAAACATGGAGATGTCTACGTAAATGATGCATTTGGAACAGCTCATAGAGCACATGCAAGCACAACTGTAGTTGCAAAGTTTTTCCCGAATGATAAGATGTTTGGATTTTTACTTGAAGCTGAAATCAAGAGTGTAGATAAGGTGTTGAACAGTGATGAAAAGCCATTGACAGCAATTGTTGGTGGGGCAAAGGTATCGTCTAAGATCACGATTATAGAACGCCTTTTGGATACTGTCGATAATTTAATCGTTGGTGGAGGAATGGCCTATACATTTGTAAAAGCGCAAGGTGGTGCAGTTGGAAATTCATTGGTTGAAGATGATTTTCTGGAAATGGCAACGAAAATCTTGGCAAAGGCAAAAGAAAAAGGCGTGAATTTATTTATTCCTGTTGATACAGTCATTGCTGATCAGTTTTCCAATGATGCAAACATCAAAGAAGTAGCAATAGATGAAATTCCAGATGGTTGGATGGGACTCGATATTGGCCAGAAAAGCATTGTTGCTTGCGCGGAGATTATTCGCAATTCACGTGTGATATTGTGGAATGGACCCATGGGCGTTTTTGAGATGGAGAACTTTCAAAAAGGAACAGTGGCCGTTGCAAATTCCATTGTTGAAGCAACAGCTAAAGGAGCATTTTCATTGATTGGTGGTGGAGATTCTGTCGCGGCAATTAATAAGTTCAACCTTGGAGATAAAGTGAGTTATGTTTCTACAGGTGGAGGGGCAATGCTCGAATATCTTGAAGGGATGGAATTGCCAGGAATTAAAGCGATTAGGGGTTAAAACAGCACAGTAATATTTCCATTGTCTGTATATTCTACTTCTGCAAAGGTGAATGAATATAGATAGACATACGTGCCCATTGCGGCGAATTGATCAGAATCAATAGGGCGACCATCCCACATGAAATGTTGATCATCTGTTTCATACATAAGTTCTCCCCAACGATTGAAGATCTTAAATTGGAAATCCGAAAGTTCGCATACCGTTTTGATACTGAGACCCTCATTTATCCCATCGCCATTTGGAGTAAAAACTTCTGGAACAACTACCACACTGCAACTATCTGCATCTGCAGGGTTTTGCACTATTTCTATGACAGGCTCCCCCTCAGTTATCGTCGACCGCACATGATTACGCGTCCCACAACTTATGAAAAGACCAAGACTTAAAAGGATTAGCAAATACCTCATATTAATTACCGTATTAATGTAACAGTTCCATTTGTATCGTGCGTAACTCCATCATAATCATATGTGTACATATAAAAGTATGTGCCCTCAGCTAGCGTCTTGCCGTCTGCTCCAGTACCATCCCATTCGAAGAATTGATTAGTCATCTTCATGACCTCGTTTCCCCAACGACTGAAGACTGTGAATTCAAAATTCGTAAGATGGCAATAGGTCGTAATCTTGAAGGCATCATGAATTTGATCACTGTTAGGACTGAATACATTTGGAACTTCAATGATTGTACATTTCTCAAGATCCTCTTGCTCAAAAGTAGCTGAATTTGGCTCTACTGCAGGTGGTTTGGTTCCTTCAAGCTTAAGATGAGCGCAACTGGCACAGCCAATGATTACGATTAAGACAAGGAATGAAAGTGTTCTATAATGCATGAGAATAATTACAACTACTGTTAGTAAGGGTTCATTTACCTGAATGAAGCTAGCGTAAAAGTGTCAACTCTCCAGAAAGTTCATATTCTTTGTCTTCACATCTATAAGCACAGGTATACGTATAGACTCCAACAGGCAACACTTCAGAATTGTCAATGCTTGTTCCATCCCACCCAAAACCCGGGTTAACTGTTCTATAGACTTCCTCTCCCCAATTGTTGAATACGGTAAAACTAAAATTAGTTACATCTGAAAGAATTGAAATCTGGAGCAAGTCATTCGTCCCATCATCATTTGGGGTAAACCCTTTTGGAACGACAAGAGATTCACATTTGCTTGGCTCTTGATATTCATTGAGGAAGGGCACATTCGCATATTTCCCTTGATCAAACCCACTCAAATTGAGAGAGAGAAGTACTACAAGGATTGAGACGATTTGAATGTGCATAATTCTAAGATACTAAAAACGGCTCTTCTAAGCGAATTTATGGAATTTGCTCTTATCGCTCATCCTTAATTAAAGCGACTTATGAAAATCTTGATAACCCTCGTTATTGCCGTCTTTCCAATTATTCTTCTAGCACAAACTGGTGGAGTTGTACTTTCCTTTTCCTTTGATGATGAAAAAGCGAAAAGCTCGAATCCAGTCGAAATTGAGATCTGGCAAGACACTGTACTCTTAAGAAAGGACACTGTTGATGGCGTAAAGATTATTCGAGATTTACCAGTAGGTGTACTTGCATTGAGCTGCTGGTATGAAGGTCAGAACTTCCTTGAGTATGATGCACTAAACATTCAATCGAAACAACTCGTTTATGCCTCCTATACTATTGATGCAACTTTGATTGCTCGTCAGAATAATCGTGGTAGCAAATATGATTTAATTCCAGGAATTGGTGAGCTACGATTGCCAGTAACCCAATTAGAGGTAAGACCACGCAACCCTGGCACGTATCACATTGATGGGGTTTCAGTTCGATCTCAGGAACTAGCAGGAGTCTCGATCACGAGCAATAAAGTGTCATTGATTATGAGAGATGGTGGTTCATGTTGTGGAGCCGTCATAACAAGAGAAGATATTTCTCGAATGCCATCAAGAAGTATTACGGGAATTACCTCGACATTTGGAGGAGTAATGTCTACTGAAAATTCTGATGTCCACATGAGGGGTGCAAGGTCAGATGCAAATGCTTACTATATAGATGGAATGAG
>JBLHON010000249.1:0-5719 GCA_047621865.1 Crocinitomicaceae bacterium
AAGAATACCATGTTGCAGGGTATGATAAAACACCATCGCCATTAACAGATGTCCTGGAAAGTGAAGGGATTGAAATCCATTTCGAAGATTTGGGAGCTGAAATCCCGTCGATTTATCAAGAGGTTGACAAGACTTTAGTCGTGTACACACCAGCTGTTCCGGGCGACATGGGGGAGTTAAACTATTTCATCTCTAGGGGGTATAAAGTATTGAAACGAGCAGAAGTTTTGGGTTTGATTACGCGTGATTCGAAAGCACTTGGTGTGGCTGGCACTCACGGAAAGACAACCACGAGTACAATGCTCGCACATATTTTGAATGAATCAAAACTTGGATGCAATGCTTTCCTAGGTGGGATTTCATCGAATTTTAATTCGAATTTTGTAAGTCATAATATGAGTCCATGGACGGTCGTGGAAGCAGATGAATTTGATCGCTCTTTCTTACAATTAAGTCCGTTTGCATCAATTGTCACATCTACTGATGCTGATCACTTGGATATTTATGGCGACAATGATGAATTTTTAGATGGTTTTCGGAAGTATATTAATTTGACCAATCCAAATGGCTTTTGTGTCCAACATACATCAGTAGAAATTTCAGCAAAGAATACACTAACATATGGTCTGGATAAAGACGCACATTACAGTGGGCTCAACCTACGATTCATTGACAATAAATTTTTAATGGATGTTCAGGCTCCTAATGAAATCTGGGAAGCTGTTGAATTGGGGATTCCTGGAACGCACAATGCTGAGAATGCACTTGCATGTATTGCTATGTGTGTTAAGCTGGGGTTAACTCAAAGTGAGATTCGTGCTGCATTGAAGTCTTTTTTGGGTGTTAAACGACGATTTGAATACCACATTAGGACTGAGAAATTGATCTACATAGATGATTACGCGCATCACCCTACAGAGATCAATGCACTGATGGATTCTATTGGCCTGCTCTATCCCACTAAAAAAGTGATTGGTGTATTTCAACCACATTTATTTTCCAGAACTCGGGATTTTTTCAAGGCATTTGCAGAGTCATTGAGTCGTCTAGATGAACTTATTTTGTTGCCAATCTATCCAGCTCGAGAGCAGCCAATTCCAGGTATAACGAGTGATTCACTACTGGAGAGCATAACTGTAAAAAGTAAGCATGTCATGACTCCAGATGAAGCTGTTTCCTTTCTAAGTGAAATAGAGGAAGGTGTCGTATTGACTATTGGAGCGGGGAACATTGATCGCATAGTGCCTCTTGTTAAACAAAGACTTGTGAAAGGATGAAGAAATGGATCAAAATAGGATTTTGGGCGTCATTCGCGCTAGGGATCGTTTTGTTAATGGTGACCATAAGTACTATTCAAAGTCAGCGCATATTGGATGAGCCCGAGATTATTGTAATAGAGTCAGGTGAAAATCCTTTCCTGAATGATCATGAACTCTTGGCAATGCTCAAGCAAGAAGGACTTTATTCGGATGGAATGAAACGCGAAGAGCTCAATCTTGATGCAATCGAAATCTTTATTTCTGGGATTTCTCAAGTGAAGTCAGCTAAGGTTTTTACGGAGATTGGAACTTCCTGGAAAGTGCAGGTTGAGTTGAGAAATCCAATCGCCAGAATTTTTAATTCAGTAGGTGAAACATTTTACTTGGATGATGAGGGAGAAATTGTCGAAACAACTCCATCACATACTGCCCAAGTATTGGTTGTTACAGGCGCGATTGACGATCGAAAAAACGGGCTTTCGGTCTCGGGAATTATTAACAACGATTCCTTGAAAAGTATTTTGAAGTTGGATGATATCTATCGTATTTCCAATTATGTTTGTTATGATCCATTTTTTCGTTCAATGATAGGTCAATTGCATCTTGAGAAGAACGGAGATTTTGTAATGATACCGCTAGTTGGGGATCAAAAAATCGTATTTGGAACTGCAAGGACGGACGAGGAAGTTGAGGAGAAGTTTTCAAAGCTTAAGATATTTTATGATGAGGCAATGCCATATGTTGGCTGGAATACCTACTCAGAAATTAACTTAAAGTACGATGATCAAATTGTGAGTAAGAAGAAACCAGTCGCGGAATAGCGAATAAGGACAGTATATAATGGGTAAAGTAATTGTAGGATTGGATATTGGGACAACGAAGATTGCATGCTTTGTTGGGCGAAAAAACGAACACGGTAAAATTGAAATTTTGTCGATGGGAAAAACCGAGTCACTTGGAGTGATGCGAGGAATGGTGTCCAATATTGAGAAAACAATTCAGTCCATTACAGGTGCCGTTGCGGAAGCGCAAAATCGTATAGAAGGTGAGCTGAAAATCAACACAGTAAATGTTGGGATTGCTGGTCAACACATCAAAAGTATTCAACACCGGGGTATTCATACAAGAACAAATATTGATACTGAAATTTCTCAGCGGGATATTGATAAGCTGGTTGATGATATGTACAAGTTGGCAATGCCTCCTGGAGAGCAAATTATTACAGTCTTGCCTCAAGAGTACATCATTGATAGCGAACAAGGAATTAAGGATCCAATTGGGATGTCAGGAGTGAGATTGGAAGCGAACTTTCACATCATTACTGGGAACGTTGGAGCTTCAATGAACATTCATAAATGTGTTGAACGCGCTGGATTGAAAGTGAAAGATATTATTCTTGAGCCAATTGCGTCTGCAGATGCTGTTCTTACAGACGAAGAGAAAGAAGCAGGTGTGGTATTGGTTGATATTGGAGGTGGAACAACAGATGTTGCCATTTTTCACGAAGGAATTATTCGGCATACTGCAGTAATTCCATTTGGCGGTAACGTGATCACTGAAGATATCAAAGAAGGATGCACGATCATGAAACGTCAAGCAGAGAAACTGAAAGAAAAATTTGGTTCTGCACTGGCAAGTGAAAGCTTAGAGAATGAAGTAGTTGCGATTCCAGGATTACGGGGTCGAGCGCCGAAAGAAATTACAATTCGCAACCTAGCGAGCATCATTCAAGCTCGAATGGAGGAGATCATTGATTTGGTACACTACGAAATTCGCAATTCTGGATACGAGAAAAAATTGATTGGTGGAATCGTTGTAACTGGAGGTGGTGCACAATTGAAGCACATTACCCAACTGTTTGAATATGTTACTGGCGTAGATACTCGAATTGGTTATCCTACTGAACATTTGGCAGGCAATAATACAGAAGCCATGATGAGTCCAATGTACGCTACTGGTGTAGGTCTTGTTCTCAAAGGATTTGAAGATTTGGAGAAAGCAAAAGCAGCGAGGGTTCCGGAAGCCGCTAGCACAGGAGAAGTGAAAACGCATTCAGAAAAAACACGAGGTTCATTTTTTGATACAATTATTCAGAAAGGGAAAACGTGGTTTGCCGAGGAGGAAGATTAAGTAGGTATTGAATAAGAATAAATTAGAATACGAATAACAACTAACGAATATACAGATGATGGATTTTGAATTACCCAAAGGAGAAAACCCTTCAATCATTAAAGTGATTGGTGTTGGTGGTGGCGGTGGAAACGCTGTCAATCACATGTTCAGCATGGGGATTAAAGGAGTGGATTTTGTTGTATGCAACACTGATTTGCAGGCACTCGAAATTTCTCCGGTTCCACATAAGATTCAACTCGGGCCTTCATTAACAGAGGGAAGAGGAGCAGGTTCACTTCCAGAGATTGGAAAGAATGCTGCTGTTGAGAACATTGATGAGATTCGAGCTTTCTTAAGTCAAGAGACTAAGATGGTTTTCGTTACTGCCGGAATGGGTGGTGGAACGGGTACAGGTGCTGCACCTGTAATCGCTCAGGTTGCAAGAGAGTTAGGTATTTTGACTGTAGGTATTGTTACAGTTCCATTCAATTTTGAAGGAAGAAAACGACGCATTCAAGCCGAGGAAGGATTGGAAGCAATGCGAGATAATGTTGATACACTATTGATTATCAATAACGAACGCCTACGAGAAATCACAGGAAACTTGTCCATTACAGAAGCGTTTTCTCAAGCAGATGATATTGTTGCAACTGCAGCACGTGGAATTGCAGAAGTAATTGCAGTTACAGGAGCGATCAATGTCGATTTCAACGATGTGAATACTGTCATGAAAAATTCAGGTGTTGCCATTATGGGTAGTGCTTGGGCAGAAGGAGATAATCGAGCATTGAAAGCAGTTGAGCAGTCACTAGAGTCTCCATTGTTGAATGATAATGATATTAGTGGCGCAGAATACGTGTTATTAAATATCACATATGGTGATCGTGAAGTATTGATGGATGAAATCACTGAAATCACTGACTACATTCAAGAGGCAGCAGGATCTACAGCAGATGTAATCTTTGGTCACGCGAAAGATGAAGCATTAGGAGATAAGATTAATGTTACTGTAATCGCTACAGGCTTCAAATCTTCTCCATTAACTGGATTCGAAAAGGCGCCAGAGCGAAATATTACAACACTTGACGTGGATCTAAAAGGAACAGAGATTAAAACAGCATTGGATTCACCTACTCAGAAAAACCCATGGCAAGGAGCGAAAGAGGTGGAAGCAGCACGAGACGAACCATTCTTGAAGCCCGTTGAAAATGAGGCTGGAACTGAGGAGAAAGAACCACAGAAAGAAATGGAGTTTGATTGGGAAATGAATGCCAAGAAAGCTGCATTAGCAAATAAAGAGAATAAAGAGGAGGAAGTTAAACGCTACGTTCTTGAAGACGACATGGAAGATGTTGATCTTGGTTCAACTCCAGTAAAAGCAACATTATCTCCTGAGGAACAACAAAAACGATCACAAGAACGATTGGATCGAATTCAGGAATACACACAGAAATTGAAGAAGGCTGACGGGATTCAAGAGTTCGAAAATGAGCCAGCTTATGTGCGTAGAAATGTGCAATTGGATAAGTCAAAACCGAGTACAGAAGAAAAAGCAGGTAGATTTAGTGTGTCGAAAGACAGCGACGGAACTTCCTTAAATAGCAACAATTCGTTCTTACACGATAACGTAGATTAATGGCATTAATAGATCAAATAAACGCAGACATCAAGGCTGCAATGCTCGCTCGCGACAAAGAAAAACTTGAAGTTATTCGTGACATCAAATCAAAGTTGATGCTTGAAGCAACTGCTGGAACTGGTGAAGTTACTGATGAAGCAGGAGCAAGGATTGTACTGAAACTCTACAAACAACGAATGGATACGTACGAATTGTACGTGAAAGAAGGACGTGAGGATCTTGCAAGTGTAGAGAAATTTCAAGCTGGTATAATCAAAGTTTACATGCCCGAAATGATGTCAGAGGACGAAATCAAGGTGGAAGCAGAAGCGGCAATTGCAGCAGTTGGAGCCACTGGTCCACAAGACATGGGTAAAGTAATGGGAATGCTCTCAGGTAAACTCGCAGGAAAAGCAGATGGAAAAGTCATCGCGGACACTGTGAAAGGTTTACTGATCAAATAATATTCTACTCAATTCCTTTCCTGGGGACAGGTTTGGGGTTGTTTTTAATCGAAAGGCCACGGCTTACAGGACCGTGGCTTTTTTATGCCCTATAACTTCGTTAGGATGAACTTTTTTTCCGCTCAGCCGTAACACTACATATGTTGGTATATCTGCTTTTAGGAGCATCAATCATTTGCATTTTCTTGATTTTTCTCGACTATAATAAGTCGAATAATATCTGGAAGGCGGTCGTGTACCTAATCATAGCGATAACCATATTAGCA